>JACZKN010000115.1 GCA_014859985.1 Candidatus Krumholzibacteriia bacterium
GCGGCCGGCCGCAGGTCCGCCGGCACCAGCTCCGGGCCGATCTCCTGGCCGTCGGCGGCGATGACCATCCGTTCGATCACGTTGCGCAGCTCGCGCACGTTGTTGCGGCTCCAGTCGCAGGCCTGCAGCGCCGCCAGGGTCGCCGGCAGCAGGCGCGGCGCGCGGCGGCCGAAGCGCTCGCAGGTGCGCAGCAGGAAGTGCTCCGCCAACAGCGGCACGTCGCCCAGGCGCTCGCGCAGCGGCGGCACCCGCACCGTGTGGGTGTTCAGGCGGAACAGCAGGTCCTGGCGGAAGCGGCCGGCGGCGGCTTCCGCCTCCAGGTCGCGGTTGGTGGCGGCGACCACCCGCGTGTCCACCTTGATCTCCTTGTGGGAGCCCAGGCGGGTCACGCCGCCGCCCTCGAGCACCCGCAGCAGCTTGGCCTGGGCCGCGGACGGCAGCTCGCCGATCTCGTCCAGGAACAGGGTGCCGCCGGTGGCCTCCTCGAAGGCGCCCTTGCGGGTGCGGTCGGCGCCGGTGAAGGCCCCCTTCTCGTGGCCGAACAGCTCGCTCTCGACCATGGTCTCGGGCAGGGCGGCGCAGTTGACGGCGATGAACACGCGACCGGCCCGGGGGCCGGCGTCGTGCAGGCGGCGGGCCACCAGTTCCTTGCCGCTGCCGCTCTCGCCCAGGATCAGCACGGCGCTGGGGATGGGGGCCAGGCGATCGGTCTGCTCCTTGAGGGCCACGACGGCCCGGCTCTGCCCGATCAGCTGGTCGTCGTCGCCGGAGCGGCGGCGCAGGCGGCGCACCTCGTCCTGCAGTTCGCCCCAGGCCAGGGCGTTCTCCACCTCGCGCACCACCCTTTCGAGGGGCTCGTCCTTGGCGATGAAGCTGTAGGCCCCCAGCTTCACCGCGCGCACGCAGCGGTCGTAGCTGCCGGTGCCGGTGTAGACCAGCACGGGCACGCGGAGCTTGCGGCGCTTGAGGGTGGCCAGCACCTCGAAGCCGTCCACGCCGGGCATCTCCAGGTCGAGGATGACCGCGTCGACGGGCTCGTCCTCCAGGATGCGCAGCCCCTCGGCGCCGCCGGCGGCGGTCAGGGTCTCGAAGCCGCCCAGGCGCTTCAGGTCGTAGGCGTACTGGTCGCGCAGCGCGGCCACGTCGTCGATGATCAGGATCACGCTCATGGGTCCGTCCCTGCGGAATCGTGAAGGGGGAAGGAGACGGTGAAGACCGAGCCGCGGCCCGGCTCGCTGCGCACCGCCACGCGGGCGCCGCAGTCGCCGGCCAGGCGGCGCACGTTGCTCAGGCCCAGGCCGGTGCCGCCCTCCTTGGTGGTGAAGAAGTCGTCGAAGATGCGGGGGCGGTCGGCCTCGGCGATGCCGCAGCCGGTGTCCGCCACCGCGAGCACGAGGCGCGGCTCGTCCAGGTCGGGGTCGTGTTCGCGGCGCGCCGCCAGGGTGACCGTGCCGCCGCCTGCCGGCAGGCTTTCGAGGGCATTGCGCAGCAGGTTGTCGACGATGCGGCGCAGGCTGACCGGGTCGGCCTCCACCGGCGGCAGGCCCGGCTCGATCTCGCGGACGACGGCCACGCCCCGGGCGGCGCCCCCGGCGGCGGTTTCGTCCGCCACCGCGGCCACCAGCGCGCCCAGGTCGCAAAGACGGCGCGAGCGTGCCGAACTGAGCCGTGCGTAGTGGCCGGCCAGCTCCTCCAGGTAGGCCAGGCCGCCGTCGAGGGTGGCGCGGCGCTCGCGCCAGACGCCGCCGAGGGCGGCGGGATCCTGCTCGGCCACCTCGCCCAGGTGGCGCAGCACGTTGCGCAGGGGCGTCAGGCCGTTGCGGATGTCGTGGTTCACCTGGCGGGCCATCTCCCCCTGGGTGGCCCGCTGCTCGGCCTCGCGCAGGCGGATGACGCCGGCCCGCAGGCGCCCGGTCAGCTCGTCCAGGACCCGGGCCAACTGGCCCACTTCGTCGCGCCCGCCGGTGGCGAAGCGCACGTCCAGGCGCTCGAGGTCCAGGTCGCGGGCGCGGGCCGCCAGGTCCCGCAGGGGGCGGCTGATGCGGCCGGCCAGCAGCACCGCCAAGAGGACGGCGGCCCCGGCGGCCAGGGCGGCGATCTCCAGCAGCCGCCGGTTCACCCCGTGCAGGGTCTGCTGCAGGGAGACGCGGTTGTGGCTGACCAGCAGCCAGGCGTCGGCCAGACGGTCCGCCTCGACCAGGGTCAGGGTCTCGCGGCGCACGACGTGGCCGGCCCGGCGCAGGGCGTACTCCCGGGCCAGCACGGCCTGCTCGCTGGCCAGGGCGGTGTCGACGATGCCGCCGGGCAGGGGCGCGCCCCCGGGCCAGGCCAAAACGACGGTCAGGTCCGGGTCGGCGGCGCGCCCCGCCAGCTCGGCCGTGTCCAGGCCCACGCCGCCCACCAGGTGCCAGGTCTCTGCGGCCAGGCTGAAGGAATGGGTGCGCACCTGGGCCAGGATGGGGCCGGCCGGCGTGCGCACCGCCATCAGGGCCCGGCCGCCGGGGGCCCGGGCCAGCAGGCGGGGCAGGTCCGGCGCCAGGGCGCCCTCGGCCTCGCGGAAGTGGCCGCTGCTGACGGTGCGGCCCGCCGGATCCTGGACCAGCAGCATGTCCAGGCCCATCAGGGCCAGCTGCCGCGGCGCGTAGTCCCGCACGTAGTCGCGCAGATCGTCGCGCTCGCCGCTGACCGCCAGCCGGAAGGTGTTGTCCGCGGCGATGCTGCCCGCCAGGGCGTCCAGCAGGGTGGCCAGGTGCCGGTCCCGGCGGTCCAGATCGTCCAGCACCAGCTGCAGGCGGGACTCGACGCGGCGGGTGTCCAGCTCGGTGACGTCGTCCGCCACCCCCGGGCGGATGGTGGCGATGGCCGCCGCCAGGGGCCCGACCGCCAGGAGCACGGCCGCGGCGAGGATCCGGCCGCGGATGCTCACGGCGTGGTCTCCGCCGCCGCCGGACCCACCCCCGCCAGGCGGGGTGTGCCGTCGAAGTCCAGGACGAAGCCGGCCAGCGGCCTCCTGGTCACCAGCCAGGAGCGGCTCAGGGCCAGGGGGCGCACCAGGCCCGCGTCCACCAGGACCCGGGCCGGATCGGGCACGGGTGCCTCGGCCCGGTGGGCGGCGACCAGCCTGTCCCCCGGCGGCACCGATCGCGGCTGGAGCGCCGCCTGCTGGAGCCAGCCGGCCTCGGCCAGCAGCGCCGCCAGCTGCAGGCAGCCCGAGGGGAACTGCACATCCAAAGCCAGGACCACCGCGCCGGGCATCTGCCAGCGCAGGGCCACCCGCAGGCTCCGGGGCAAGAGCGGCGCGGTGGTCCTGGCTTTGGATGTGCAGTTCCCCTCGGGCTGCCTGCAGCTGGCGGCGCTGCTGGCCGAGGCCGGCTGGCTCCAGCAGGCGGCGCTCCAGCCGCGATCGGTGCCGCCGGGGGACAGGCTGGTC
>JACZKN010000116.1 GCA_014859985.1 Candidatus Krumholzibacteriia bacterium
CACGACCGAGTGCGGCCGCCCGCTCTGGATCTTCTGTCGTTGCATTGACGACGACCGTGATCTGGGCGCCAGATTCAACCGCGTGAATCCGCTGCTGAATCAATGCCTCATTGGTTCGCAGCACTTCGAGGCGCAGAGCGATTAGCAGGCTGCTGACAAAATGGACTCGCGGAGCGCATTCAGCATCTCCATGCGTCTTTTCGCGGCGAGGTGATGCTTCTTCCCCTTTCGATCGCCCGCCTCTGGGGCTCTCGTCTCTTGGTAGCCAGGTCGGGGGAGTGGATCCCGCTCATCCGGCCTCCGCAGGGAGCAGCCGAGCCAAGCGTTTGAGATTGAGCACCCATCCGATCAGGAGGGTCTCCTCGCGCACCCGGAGTAGGCCCCGGCGACGGAAGCGACGCATCCCGTGCCAGTCCTTCGCCTCGCCAAAGAGCTCTTCGATCTTCTTGCGGGCTCGCTGCGAGAGCTGATAGCCGAGACCCCGCATGCGCATCCGCACCCGCGCGTGCGCCGACCGCCGGCCACGAACCTCCGCTGCGATGTGCGGCGCGATGCCTGCCTGGAGCAGATGCTCGATCATCCTCTCGCTGAAGAACCCCTTGTCCGCCCCGAGAGAGGTCGGCACGAAGCCCAGCCGCCGCTTCGCCCGCTGCCAGGAAGCTTCCAGTTCCTCGATGGAAGCGCCCTCCAGCGACCTGCCCTCCTGGCGGAACTCTCCCTCCACCAGATGGAACCGGTCGCGAAAGCGGCCGTTGGCCCGGCGCAGGGCCATGTCCGGCTGCACCTTCAGCCAGCGCGAGAGGTTCACCACCGAGAACAGCAGGTCGCCCAGCTCGTGCTCGACCGCGTCGTGGTCGTCGCCCCGGGCGGCGGCCTCTTCCAGTTCGCGGAGCTCCTCCCGCAGCTTGGCCCAGACACCGGCGATGTCGGGCCAGTCGAAGCCGACGTCCGCCGCGTCGTGCTGCAGGCGATAGGCCACGTGCAGGGGGGCGGTGGACGCGGGCATGGCCTTCAGGGCCGACTCGGCCCCGGGGTCCAGGCCCTTGGCCCGCTTCTCCTGGTCCTTGATCTCGTTCCAGCGCTGCTGGCTTTCGCCCATGTCGCGGGCGCTGGCTGCGCCGAAGACGTGGGGGTGGCGGCGGATCAGCTTGGCGTTGCCTTCGCGGGCCACGTCGTGCATGGACGTGGGGTGGGCCTCGCCCAGGATCTCGCAGCAGAACGAGGTCATGAACAGCAGGTCGGCCAGCTCCTCGCGCACGCCGGCGGGGTCGTCCGCCAGGGCCGCCTCCACCAGTTCGCCGGCCTCGTCCATGAGGTAGCGGGCGGCGTCCACCAGGGTCTGCTTGCGGTCCCAGGGACAGCCGCCGGGGGCGCGCAGGGTGTGGATGGTCGCCAGGAGGTCGGCGAAGGGGTCGGCCATGATCGTCCTTTCGCGGCGGGCGGAGCGGGCGCACGGATCGGTCCAAGGTAATTCGGATTGGCCCGCCCGGAAACCCGCGTTATCATGGACGACTGCGGTCCGGCGCGGCCGGCGCAGCACCCACCCCGGGGCAGGAGACCGTGAACGACAGCATCCGCGTCAAGGGCGCCCGCCAGCACAACCTGCAGAACATCGACGTCGACTTCCCGCGGGGGATGCTGACGGCGGTGTCCGGCCTGTCGGGTTCGGGCAAGTCGTCCCTGGTGTTCGACACCCTGTACGCCGAGGGCCAGCGCTGCTACGTGGAATCCCTCTCCACCTATGCCCGCCAGTTCCTGGACCGCCTGCCCAAGCCGGACGTGGACTGGATCGACGGGGTGAGCCCGGCCATCGCCATCGAGCAGCGCAACGCCGTCACCAGCGGGCGCTCCACCGTGGGCACCGTCACCGAGATCAACGACTACCTGAGGGTGCTCTGGGCCCGCGCCGGCAAGGTGGTCTGCCCCGACTGCGAGCAGTCCGTCACCCGGGACACCGCCGACTCCATCTGGAAAGCGGTGCGCAAGGAGCGCGACGGCGCGGCGGTGATGGTCTGCTATCCCCAGCCCCTGCCCGAGGGCGGCGCCCGGTCCGGGTGGTGGGAGCCGCTGCTGGCCCAGGGCTTCCAACGCGTGGTGGTCGGGGACGAACTGGTGCGCCTCGACGACGACGGCATCGCCGCGCGCTCCCTGCCCGGCCCGGACCAGGGGCTGGACGTGGTGGTGGACCGCCTGCAGCTGGGCCCGCGGGTGCGCTCGCGCTTCGCCGAGGCGGTGGAACTCTGCTTTCGCCAGGCCAGCGGCCTGGCCGTGCTGCGGGACCGGGACCTGGCCTGGCGCGCCGAGTTCGCCAGCGACCTGCGCTGCAACGGCTGCGGCCGCGTCTTCCCCGAGCCCACGCCGCGCCTGTTCTCCTTCAATTCGCCCGAGGGCGCCTGCCCGGCCTGCAAGGGCTTCGGCAACCGCCTGGAGTTCGACGAAGACCGGATCGTGCCCGACCCGGGGCTCAGCCTCAAGGAGGGGGCGATCAAGCCCTGGAGCACCGAGACCTTCGGGCGCCAGTTCACGGCGCTGCTCAAATTCTGCGCGCGCCAGGGCGTCCCTGTGGACGTGCCGTTCGCCAAGCTGCCGCGCCGCCAGCAGAAGCTCGTGCTCGAGGGCCGGGACATGAGCTACACCGGCGTGATCCCCTACCTCGAGACCATGCGCAAGGAGATGAAGAAGGGGCACCACCGCTTCTTCACCCGCCGCTTCATGGGGGATACCGAGTGCCGGGCCTGCGGCGGCAGCCGGCTCAGGAGCGAGGCCCTGGCGGTCAAGGTGCAGAACCTGGACATCGGCCAGATCGGCCGCCTCCCGGTGGAGGAGGCATTGGCCAAGGTGCGCGCCATCCGCCTGACCAGGGCCGCCGAGGCGATCGCCGGCGAGGTGCGGGACGAGGTGCTGCACCGCCTGGAGTTCCTCGAGCGGGTCGGCCTCGCGTACCTGACCCTGGACCGCCTGACCCGCACCCTCTCGGGGGGCGAGGCCCAGCGCATCCACCTGGCCAACGCGATGGGCTCGCGCCTGGTGGACACCCTCTACGTGCTGGACGAGCCCACCTGCGGCCTGCACGCCGACGACGTGGACCGCCTGATCGGCACCCTGCGCGACCTGGTCGACGGCGGCAACACCGTGGTGGTCGTGGAGCACGACCTGGCGGTGCTGCGCGCGGCCGAACACTTCATCGAGCTGGGTCCGGGGGCGGGCAGCCACGGCGGCCGCCTGGTCTTCCAGGGTCCGCTGCAGGAACTCCTGGACCACGGGGACACCATCACCGCCCGGCACCTGCGCGGCGAGGTCCCGGCCCGCGACCTGGCCCGGGGCCGGGAGGCGCCGGACCGCTGGCTCACGGTCAAGGGCGCCCGCCTGAACAACCTGCGCGAGGTGGAAGTGAGGATCCCCCTGCGCCGCTTCGTGGCCCTGACCGGGGTGTCGGGCTCGGGCAAGAGCAGCCTGCTGAACGGTTGCCTCCACGATGGCCTGACCGCCAAGGCGGTCGGCGGCGTGGGCCGCGCCTTCCCCTTCACCGCCATCGTGGGCGAGCACGGGGTCAGCCGGGTGGTCCGGGTGGACCAGACGCCCATCGGCAAGACCAGCCGCTCGAACCCCGCCACCTACCTGCAGGTGCTCGCGCCCATCCGCGACCTGTTCGCCGGCACCAAGGAGGCCCTGGCCCGGGGCTTCGCCCCCGGACGCTTCAGCTTCAACACCGCCGGCGGCCGCTGCGCCACCTGCCAGGGCATGGGCTACCACCGGGTCGAGATGCAGTTCATGGCCGACATCGAGGTGCCCTGCGAGGACTGCCGGGGCAGCCGCTTCAACGCCGCGACCCTGGAGATCCGCTACAAGGGGCTGAACATCGCCCAGGTGCTGGACCTGACCGTGGACGACGCCCTGGGCTTCTTCGGCGACGTGCCGGCGGCGGGGGAGCGCCTGTGGTTCCTGAAGAAGGTGGGCCTGGGCTACCTGACCCTGGGCCAGCCGGCCACCACCCTTTCGGGCGGCGAGAGCCAGCGCCTGAAGGTGGCCCGCGAGCTGGCCGCGCCCAGCGGCAAGAACAACCTCTACCTGCTGGACGAGCCCACCACCGGCCTGCACGCCGAGGACGTGCGCGCCCTGGTCAAGGTGCTGCACGAGCTGGTGGAGCGGCAGCACTCGGTGGTGGTGATCGAGCACAACCTCGACCTGATCGCCCAGGCCGACTGGATCATCGACCTGGGCCCCGGCGGCGGCCGCCACGGCGGCAGGGTGGTGGCCGAAGGCCCGCCCGCGGCCGTGGCCCGGGC
>JACZKN010000117.1 GCA_014859985.1 Candidatus Krumholzibacteriia bacterium
TAGGCGAGGATCTTCGCCACGACGCCGGCGCCCACGGTGCGGCCGCCCTCGCGGATGGCGAAGCGCAGACCCTCCTCCATGGCGATCGGCGTGATCAGATCCACCTTCATCTTGACGTTGTCGCCGGGCATCACCATCTCCACGCCCTCCGGCAGCAGCGCGTTGCCCGTCACGTCCGTCGTCCGGAAATAGAACTGCGGACGGTAACCCGTGAAGAACGGCGTGTGGCGACCGCCCTCCTCCTTCGTCAGGATGTAGACCTCGCCCTCGAACTGCGTGTGCGGCGTCACCGAACCGGGCTTGCAGATCACCATGCCGCGCTCCACGTCTTCCTTCTTCATCCCCCGCAGCAGCAGACCCACGTTGTCGCCCGCGCGACCCTCGTCAAGGATCTTGCGGAACATCTCCACGCCCGTGCACACCGTGCTCTGCGTGTCCCGGATCCCCACCAGCTCCACCTTCTCGCCCGTCTTGACGATCCCCCGCTCGATGCGGCCCGTCGCCACCGTCCCGCGACCCGAGATCGAGAACACGTCCTCCACCGGCATCAGGAACGCCTTGTCCAGCGCACGCTCCGGCAGCGGGATGTACGTGTCCAGCGCCTCCACCAGCTCGAAGATGCACTTCGCGTCCGCGCTCTCCGGATCACCGCTCTCCAGCGCCTTCAGCGCCGAACCCCGGATGATCGGCGTGTCGTCGCCCGGGAACTCGTAGACGCTCAGCAGCTCCCGCACCTCCAGCTCCACCAGGTCCAGCAGCTCCTCGTCGTCCACCATGTCCACCTTGTTCAGGAACACGATGATGTAGGGAACGCCCACCTGGCGCGCCAGCAGGATGTGCTCCCGCGTCTGGGGCATCGGGCCGTCGGCCGCCGACACCACCAGCACCGCGCCGTCCATCTGCGCCGCGCCCGTGATCATGTTCTTCACGTAGTCCGCGTGGCCCGGGCAGTCCACGTGCGCGTAGTGACGCGTCTTGCTCGAGTACTCCACGTGGGCCGTCGCGATCGTGATGCCGCGCTCGCGCTCCTCCGGAGCCTTGTCGATCTGGTCGAACGGGACGTAGTCCGCCAGACCCACCTTCGAAAGGATCTCCGTGATCGCCGCCGTCAGCGTCGTCTTCCCGTGATCCACGTGGCCGATCGTGCCGACGTTCACATGATCCTTGGTCCGCTCGAATTTTGCGCGCGCCATGGGCGGCTACCTCCTCGAAAACGGGCTCCTAGGCCCCTGCGTAAAGCCGCGTGATGTTCGCGGCGATCTTTCCCGGTACCTTCTCGTACCGTGCCAACTGCATGCTGAAGACGCCCCGGCCCTGGGTCAGGGACCGCAGCTGGGTGGCGTATCCGAACATCTCCACCAGGGGCACCTCGGCGTGGACGACCTGGTCGTCGCGCCGGGGCTCGATGCCCGTGACCCGCCCGCGCCGGGCGCTGATGTTGCCGTTCACGTCGCCCACGAAGTCCGCCGGCACGGTGATCTCCACCGTCATGACGGGCTCCAGGAGCATCGGGTCGGCGGACTTGGCCCCGTCCCAGAGGGCGTTGACCGCGGCGTTCCGGAACCCCATCTCCGTCGACTGTCCCTCCTCGCAGGCGCCGCCGGTCAGGCGGATCGCCACGTCCACGAGGGGGTAACCGGCCAGCACGCCCGTGTCACAGGCCTGCCGGACCGAACTCTCCACGAAGGGCACGAACTCCGCCGGCACCTGCAGCGGGGACGCCTCGTTCGTGAACGCGATGCCCGTGCCGTAGGCGCCGGGCCCGATGGCCAGCTCCACCCGGGCGAAATTCGTCCGGCCGCCCGCGTCCCGCGAGTACTCGGCCTGCGAGACCACCGGGCGCCCCACCGTCTCCCGGTAGGCGACCTGCGGCCGCCCCGTGTTGCAGGACACCTTGTGCTCGCGGCGCAGCCGGTCGATGACGATCTCCAGGTGCAGCTCGCCCATGCCCCAGATCACGGTCTGGCCGCTGTCCGGGTCCTTGCGCACGTGGAACGAGGGATCCTCGTCCGACATCGCCTGCAGCGCGTCGACCAGCTTGTCCTGGTCCGCCTTCGTCCTCGGCTCGATGGCCATGTAGATCACCGGGTCGGCAAACGTCATCGGATCCAGCAGCAGCGGGGCCTCCAGGGCCGTCAGGGTGTCGCCGGTGCGGATCAGCTTGAACCCGACGGCGGCGACGATGTCGCCGGTGCGGGCATCCTGCAGGTCCTCGCGCTTGTTGGCGTGCATGCGCAGCAGGCGCTGGATCCGCTCCTTCTTGCCCGTGTTGACGTTCAGGAGGACCTTGCCGGCCTCGAAGACGCCGCTGTAGACCCGCAGGAACGCCAGGCGCCCGGCGAAGGCATCCACCAGGATCTTGAAGGCCAGGGCCGAGAAGGGCTCGTCGTCGGCCGGGGCCCGCACCTCGTCCGTCTCGCCGTCCTGGTCGATCCCGCGCACCGCGGGCCGGTCCAGGGGCGAGGGCAGGTAGGCCACCACCGCGTCCAGCAGCTTCTGCACGCCCTTGTTCTTCAGGGACGAGCCGGCCAGCACCGGCACCAGGTGCCCGGCGATGGTCGCCCGGCGCAGCGCCGCCTGGATCTGCGCGACGGTCGGCTCCCGCTCGGCGACGAAGAGTTCCATGATCTCCTCGTCCACCTCGCCCAGGGTCTCCACCAGGGTGGCCCGGGCGGCGGCGGCCACGTCGGCCGTCTCCTCCGGGATCGCGGTGGTGTCGAAGGTCATGCCAAGGTCGTCCTCGTGGTAGATCCGGGCGTTCATCTCCACCAGGTCCACCACGCCGCGGAACGTGTCCTCGACGCCGACGGGGATGGTCACCGGCACGGGACGCGCGCCCAGCCGCTCGACCATGCTCTGCACGGCGCGGCCGAAGTCGGCGCCCAGCCGGTCCATCTTGTTGATGAACGCGATGCGGGGCACGCCGTACTTGTCGGCCTGGCGCCAGACCGTCTCGGACTGGGGCTCGACGCCGCCGACGCCGCAGAACACCGCGACGGCCCCGTCCAGCACCCGCAGGCTGCGCTCCACCTCGGCGGTGAAGTCCACGTGGCCCGGGGTGTCGATGATGTTGACCTGGTGGCCCTGCCAGGTGCAGAAGGTGGCAGCCGACGTGATGGTGATCCCGCGCTCCCGCTCCTGCTCCATGTAGTCCATCTGGGTGGCGCCGTCGTCGACGTCGCCGGGGCGGTGCACACGGCCGGAATAATACAGGATACGCTCAGTCGTCGTCGTCTTGCCGGCGTCGATATGAGCCATGATCCCGATGTTCCGGATCGTTTCGAGTGCGACTTCGCGCGCCACCACTGCTCCAGGTTCAGGGGCCGGCCGGGCCCGCGTCCGACGGATCGCGGGGTCCGGCCATCAAGCCCAGACAAACAACGCGCACATGACCCTTGCGGGCAGTACGTCTCCTGTGCCACTAGTCCCGCCGGAATCCGTTCCGGGACTTCACTTCAGGCTATCGGGTTGTGCGATCCGTTCACGTAATCGAGCGCTTGCTGGCGAAAACGAGAGGGACCCTTACCAGCGGCAGTGGGCGAACGCACGGTTCGCTTCAGCCATTCGGTGAGTGTCTTCGCGCTTCTTGATAGACGGTCCTTCGTTCTTGCTCGCCATCATCAGCTCAGCCGCCAGCCGTTCGGCAAACGTATGCTCGGGGCGGCTGCGGGCGAAACCGATCAGCCAACGCATGGCCAACTGGGTCCGCCGCTCAGCCCGGACCTCGACGGGCACCTGGTAGGTGGCACCGCCGATGCGCCGGGACTTCACCTCGACACTGGGCTTGACGTTGTTCAGGGCGGAGCGGAAGACGTCGATGCCCTCCTGGCCGCTCTTGTCCTTGACCACGTCGAGCGCCGTATAGAACGCGCGCTCGGCGACGCTGCGCTTCCCGTCACTCATGCAGTAGTTGATGAACTTGGTCACCATCAGGTCGCCGTACCGGGGGTCGGCGGCGATCACACGCTTCTCGGGACTCCTGCGTCGCGACATTGCTCTTCCACTCCTGGGCGGGGCGACCCCGCCGAACGCGCCGGCACGGCCGGCGGAAAACCTGTCGGGGCTGCGCCGGCGGCGCGCCCTAGCTCTTGGGCCGCTTGGCCCCGTACTTGGACCGGCCCTGGCGCCGGGCGTCGACACCCGAAGCGTCCTGGGTGCCGCGCACGATGTGGTAGCGGACGCCCGGCAGGTCCTTCACGCGGCCGCCGCGGACGAGCACGATGCTGTGCTCCTGCAGGTTGTGACCCTCGCCCGGGATGTAGGCGGTCACCTCGATGCCGTTGGTCAGCCGGACGCGGGCGATCTTCCGCAGCGCCGAATTGGGCTTCTTGGGCGTCTGGGTGTACACGCGCGTGCACACGCCCTTGCGCTGGGGGCAGGACTGCAGCGCGGGGCACTTGCTCTTCTTGGTGGGGGCCTTGCGCCCCTTGCGGACCAGCTGACTGAGGGTAGGCAATCCGGGACTCCTGCATCGTAAGTCGTTGGCGGGGGCCGATCTTGGCGCCGCCGAACATGAAAAGACAACGTGTCTGCACGCATTCAGACACCGCGGCAGCCTGGAACGGCTGCCGCTGTGAACGCGGAATATTATACGGGGAACCAGGATGTGTCAAGGTTTACGGCATTTTTTCCTACACCCGGGGCCGCCGCGGCCGAAGACTGGTCCAGACCGGTATTCCCGCTGACCCGGCTTTTTCGTGAGGTTCGCCCGGCCATGCCCCAGATCAGGACCGTCGACGAGGAGAAGTCCCAGAGCCGGGCCCGCCTGGCCATCTGCTGGCTGTCCCTGCTGACCTACCCCGTGGTCGGCTACCACCGGGACCTGTTCGGCACGGACATCTTCGCCCGCGGCATGACGACCATCGTGTCGTACATGCTGTTCTCCATCGCCTGGTACGAGTTCGTGCGGCGCAACCCCTACCGCTGGCCGCGGCGCCGGTACGTGTCCATGGTGGCCGACCTGGGCATCATGACGATCTTCCTGCACCTGGGCGGCAAGTACGTGGCCGCCTTCTACCCCATCTTCCTGTGGATCATCATCGGCAACGGGATCCGCTTCGGCGCCCACTTCCTGACCTGGGCCCAGGTCCTGGGCACGGTCGGCTTCGGCTCGGTGATGCTGGGCAACGGCTACTGGCAGAGCCACCGGGAGGTCGGCCTGGGCATGCTGCTGGGCGTGATCGTGCTGCCCACCTTCTACCAGACCCTGCTGCGCCGCCTGCGCAAGATGCAGGAGCTGGAGGTGGCCCTGGCCCGCTCGCGCCTGGCGGACAAGGCCAAGGACCAGTTCCTGGCCACCATGAGCCACGAGATCCGCACCCCCATGAACGGGGTGCTGGGGATGGCGCAGGCCCTGGAGGACACCGAACTGAACCCGGACCAGCGGGAGCACCTGGCCATCATCTCCCGCTCGGTGGAAGCCCTGCTGCACATCATCAACGACATCCTGGACTACTCGAAGATCACCTCGAACAACCTGTCCCTGGAGCAGGTGCCGTTCGACCTGCGCCGGGTGCTGGAGGACGTGCAGTCGCTGCTGCATTCCACGGCCGCGGCCAAGGGCCTGGACCTGGAGTTCGCCTACCCCGAGGACGCCCCGCGCCACTTCCGGGGCGACCCCACGCGCATCCGCCAGATCGCCTTCAACCTGGTGGGCAACGCCATCAAGTTCACCGAGCGGGGCAGCGTGAAGATCTCCTGCCGGCCGTCCGGCTCCGGCCGGTCCCCCAGCGTCAAGCTGGCGGTGGCCGACACCGGGATCGGCATCCCCGAGGACCGCCTGGCCGCCGTCTTCGACCAGTTCGAGCAGGCCGACAACTCGACCACCCGCCAGTACGGCGGCACCGGCCTGGGCCTGGCCATCAGCCGCCAGCTGGCGCGGATGATGGGCGGCGACATCACCGTCAAGTCGGCGGTGGGCAAGGGCTCGACCTTCACCGTGGCCCTGGACCTGGAGGTCGCCCCGGAGCCGCTGGCGGCGACGGCCCCGGCCATCCCGGCCGACACGCTGCCCGCCTTCGGCCTGCGCGCCCTGGTGGCCGAGGACAACAAGTTCAACCAGGTCGTGGTCCGCAACCTGCTGGGACGCATCGGCATCCAGGTGGAGCTGGCGGAGAACGGCGAGGAGGCCCTGGCCCTTCTGGACGAGGGGGGGTTCGACCTGGTGTTCATGGACGTGAGGATGCCGGTGATGAACGGCTACGACTGCACCCGGCGCATCCGCGCCCGCGGCGACGCCATGGCGGAGATTCCCGTGCTGGCGGTCACGGCCGACGCCACCCGCAGCGACGTCCAGCAGTGCCTGGCCTCGGGGATGAACCTGCACCTGAGCAAGCCGCTGCGGCTGCACGAGGTGATCGAGGCCGTGCGCGCCCTGGACCTGGCGCCCGCCCCGGTCGCCGCCGACTGACCGCCGGTCGGCGGCCTAGCCGTGGCCCTCCAGGGCCCGCTGCTGCCCCTGCGCCGCCTTCTCCACCCGCCGGTTCTGCGCCTGGATCAGCCGCTCGATCAGCAGCAGGTCGCGCTCGGCGAGCTGCAGCGCCGCGTCCACCCAGATCCGGGTGATGGTGATCAGTTCCTCGTAGGTCACGGGCTGGATGCAGCGGCGGATCCGCCCCATGGCGGCGTGGGCGTTGCTGCGCTTGCGGTGCTCCCGCATGAAGTCCAGCACCGCCTGCTCGCCCCGGCCGTCGTCCACCACCCGGTCCACCAGCTTCAGGTCCCGCATATCCTGGGCCGAGAGCAGGTCGCCGGTCATGATGATGCGCTCGGCGATGTCCGGGCTGGTGCGCCGGATCAGGAAGCTGTAGGCGCCCATGCCCGGCACCAGGTTGAACAGCACCTCGGGCAGGCCGTACTTGGGGCTGCGCTCGGAGATCACCACGTTGCTGGAGATGGCCGCCTCGAACCCCCCGCCGAGGGCGTCGCCCTGGACCAGGGTGATGGTGGTCAGCGGCTGGTCGAAATTGACGGCATTGGGGTAGAGGACGTCGATGCAGGCCTTGGCGTAGCGGAACAGGCCCCGGCGGTCCTGCGCCCGGATCAGGCGGGCGAACAGGTGCAGGTCGCCGCCCAGGTTGAAGACCCCCGGCACGGCGCTGCGCAGGACCGTGTAGCGCACGGGAACGGGCTCGCCGCGGGCGGCGGCCTCGCGGATCACGGCCTCGATACGCAGCTGGAACTGGCGCAACTCCTCCAGCAGGTCGAGGTTGAAGCAGGGGCGGTCCCGGGGCTCGAGGGTATACCAGACGGCGCCGAACTCCGGGTCGAACCGGACCGCGAGCTGCCCGTAGGCGCCGCCGGGCGGCAGGAAATCCCTCGTCGTGACCATCGCGCCATCCCTGGCTTGCCCGCAGGGGCCGGGCCGGAGGGGGGTCGTGGGTCCGCGTCGCAGGCGCTCCGGGTCCCGGCCTTCCGCGGTTGCCCCTCGATTATAGCACGGCGAACCCCGCACGGAATCAAAAGATATGCGCCCGGCGGCAAAAGTCACGGCCGATTCGCGGTCCCCTGGGAAAGCGCGGGGCGGCCACCGGGCGGCCGCCCCGTCTTCCGATCGGCTGCGCCGGTCCGGGCTATTCGCCCGCCGCCGCCTCCACCTCGCTGTCGTAGACGCCCTCGGCCGCGGCCGCCTCGGCCGCCGCCGCCGCCAGTTCGTGCAGCTCGATGCCCTCGATGATGTGCGGATCCTCGTCGGCCGGCTCCTGCACCGCCAGGTACTTGAAGTCGCCGAGCCCCGTGCCCGCCGAGATCAGGTGGCCCATGATCACGTTCTCCTTCAGCGACCGCAGCTCGTCCCGCTTGCTGCGGGTCGCCGCGTCGGTCAGCACCCGGGTGGTCTCCTGGAAGCTGGCCGCGCTGATGAAGCTGTCCGTGGTCAGGCTCGCCTTGGTGATGCCGAGCAGGAGCGGCTCGAAGTTGGCCGGCTCCAGCTCCGGCTCGCCCTTCGCACGCAGCTCGAGGTTCTTCTGCATGATCGTGCGGTTGAACTCCTCCACGTCCTGCTTGGTGACCTGCTCGTCCTCCAGGAAGGGCGTGTCGCCCGGATTGATGATCATCACCTTGCGCAGCATGCGCGAGACGATGATCTCGATGTGCTTGTCGTTGATCTTGACCCCCTGCAGGCGGTAGACCTCCTGCACGGCGTTGACCAGGTAGCGCTGGACCTCGGCCACGCCCTTGATGGCCAGGATGTCCATCGGGTTGATGGGACCCTCGGTCAGGCGGTCGCCAGCCACCACGTGCTCCCCCTCGTAGGTGCGCACGTGCTTGCCGTGGGGGATGGTGTACTCCTTCTCCACGCCGCCCTCGCCGGCCACGGCCACCTTGCGCTGGCCGCGGGTGGTGCCGCGGAACTCGACCACGCCGTCGATCTCCGTGACGATGGCCGACTCGCGGGGCTTGCGGGCCTCGAAGAGCTCGGCCACGCGGGGCAGGCCGCCGGTGATGTCGCCCGACTGGGAGACCTCGCGGGGTATCTTGGCCAGATGGGTGCCCGGGGCCACCTCGGTGCCGTCCTCCACCAGCAGGAACGCGCCCGTCGGCACGATGTACTCCGCGGTGCGCCGTCCCGTCTTCTTGTTCACGATCTGGATCGAGGGGTGGATGCTCTTGTCGCCGGACTCGACGATCACCGGCTGCTTCATGCGGGTCTTCTCGTCGAGGTCGACCGAGAGGGTCACGCCCTCGATGATGCCGCTGAAGGAGACGATGCCCTGGTCCTCGGCCAGGATGAAGTCGGCGAACGGGTCCCACTCGAAGATGGCGTCGCCCACCTTGACCTGCGCGCCGTCCTTGACCATGACCACCGCGCCGTAGGGCAGGGTCATCTGGCTGCGGGTGATGCCCGAGTCCAGCACGAGGCTGATCTCGCCCTTGCGGCCGATGGAGACCATCTGCTTCTCGGCGTTCCTGACCAGCAGCACCTCCGGGTTGAACACGATCTTCCCGTTGGCCGCGGCCTGCTTGATCGTCTGCTCGACGATGCGGCTGGCCGTGCCGCCGATGTGGAAGGTCCGCAGGGTCAGCTGCGTGCCCGGCTCGCCGATGGACTGCGCGGCGATCACGCCGATGGGCTCGCCGATGTCCACCAGCTTCTGCTCCGACAGGTTGTAGCCGTAGCAGAGCGCGCAGACGCCGTGGCGGCACTCGCAGGAGAGCACCGAACGCATCAGCACCGACTGGATGCCGGCGTCCTCGATGGCGGTGGCCCGCTCGTGGCCGATCACCTCGCCGGCCTCGGCGATCAGCTTGCCGCGGCCGTCGATGACGTCCTCGGCGGTGGTGCGGCCGAAGATGCGCTCGGCCAGGGACTCGATGGTCTTCTCGCCCTCCTTCAGGGTGGTCACCTCGACGCCGCGCAGCGTGCCGCAGTCGGGGATGGTGACCACGATGTCCTGGGCCACGTCGACCAGGCGTCGCGTCAGGTAGCCGGCGTCGGCGGTCTTGAGCGCCGTGTCGGCCAGGCCCTTGCGGGCGCCGTGGGTCGAGATGAAGTACTCGAGCATGGTCAGCCCCTCGCGGAAGTTCGCGATGATGGGCTGTTCGATGATCTCGCCGAAGCCGCCGGTGATCTTCTTCTGGGGCTTGGCCATCAGCCCGCGCATGCCGGCCAGCTGCTTGATCTGGTCGGCCGAGCCGCGGGCGCCCGAGGCGTTCATCATGTAGACAGCGTTGAAGCCCTGGTCGTCCGTGCTGAGCCGGGCGAACATGGCCTCCTTGACCTCGTTGGTCACCTGGGTCCACTTGTCGATCACCTTGTTGTAGCGCTCGCGGTTGGTGATGACGCCGTCGCGGTGGTCGCGGACGTAGCCGTCGACCACCTTCTGCGCCGCCGCGATGATGTCGGCCTTCTCCGGCGGGATGATGATGTCGTCGATGCCGATGGAGATGCCGCCCTCGGTGGCGTGGTGGAAGCCCAGCTCCTTGAGCCGGTCCAGGAACTCCATGCAGGCGGTCATGCCCAGGCGCGCGTGCACGTCCGAGACGAGCCGCGAGAGGGCCTTCTTGTTCAACGGCTCGTTCACGTAGCCCATCTCGCGGGGCAGGATCTCGTTGAACAGGAGGCGGCCGATCGTCGTCTCGACGATGCCCTCCTCCTCGGTGAAGCGCACCTTGATCAGGGCGTGCTTGCTGACCAGCTTGGCCTGGTAGGCCGAGTAGGCGTCCTCGCGGCCGGCGAAGACCTTGCCCTCGCCCGTGTCGCCGCGGCGCGACAGGGTCAGGTAGTAGCAGCCGAGCACCATGTCCTGGCTGGGCGAGGCCACGGGCTCGCCGCTGGCCGGGGACAGGATGTTCAGAGGCGAGAGCATCAGCAGGCGCGCCTCGAGCTGCGCCTCGTAGCCCAGGGGCACGTGCACGGCCATCTGGTCGCCGTCGAAGTCGGCGTTGAACGCGGTGCAGACCAGCGGGTGGATGCGGATGGCCTTGCCCTCGATCAGCACCGGTTCGAAGGCCTGGATGCCCAGGCGGTGCAGGGTCGGGGCGCGGTTCAGCAGCACCGGGTGGTCCTTGATGATCTCCTCGAGGATGTCCCAGACCTCGGGGCGCTCCTGCTCCACGAGCTTCTTGGCGCTCTTGACGGTCTGGACGTAGCCCTTCTCCTCGAGCTTGCGGATGATGAAGGGCTTGAACAGCTCCAGGGCCATGCTCTTGGGCAGGCCGCACTGGTAGAGCTTCAGCTCCGGGCCCACCACGATCACCGAGCGGCCCGAGTAGTCGACGCGCTTGCCCAGCAGGTTCTGCCGGAAGCGGCCCTTCTTGCCCTTGATCATGTCGCTGAGGGACTTCAGCGGACGGTTGCCCTGGCCCTTGACCGCGCGCGAGCGGCGGCCGTTGTCGAACAGGGCGTCCACGGCCTCCTGCAGCATCCGCTTCTCGTTGCGCAGGATGACCCCGGGGGCCTTGATCTCGATCAGCTTCTTCAGCCGGTTGTTGCGGTTGATGACGCGCCGGTACAGGTCGTTCAGGTCGCTGGTGGCGAAGCGCCCGCCGTCCAGGGGCACCAGGGGCCGCAGGTCCGGCGGCAGCACCGGCACGCAGTCCAGGATCATCCACTCGGGCCGGTTGTTGCTCTGCAGGAACGCGTCGACGATCTTCAGGCGCTTGAGGATCGACTTCTTGCGCTGCACGCTGGTCTCGGTCTTGACCTGGGCGCGCAGCTCCTGGTTCAGGGCCTCCAGGTCGATGGCCGCCAGCAGCTTGCGCACCGCGTCGGCACCCATCTCCAGGGTGCAGTCCCAGTCGGCGTGCTCCTCCTTGTGCTCCCACCACTCCTCGTCCGAGAGCACGTCGCCGACCCGCAGCTCGGTGTTGCCCGGGTTGAGCACGACGTTCGACTCGTAGTAGAGGATGCGCTCGAGGTCCTTGACCTTCATGTCCAGCAGCTGGCCGATGCGGCTGGGCAGGCCCTTGAAGAACCAGATGTGGGCGATGGGCACGGCCAGCTCGATGTGGCCGAGGCGCTCGCGCCGCACCTTGCTCTGGGTGACCTCCACGCCGCACTTGTCGCAGACCATGCCGCGGAAGCGGATGCGCTTGTACTTGCCGCAGTTGCATTCCCAGTCCTTCACGGGACCGAAGATGCGCTCGCAGAAGAGCCCGTCCTTCTCCGGCTTGAAGGTCCGGTAGTTGATGGTCTCGGGCTTGGTGACCTCGCCGTAGCTCCACTCGCGGATCTTGTCCGGCGAGGCGAGCTGGATCATGATGGCGCTGCAGTCGGCGCTCTTGCGGCCCTCTTCCCGGATAGTCTGGCCGAGCATGTATCTTCCTCCTCGGGCGGCCCGGCGGGCCGGCCCCGGGTCAAGGGTCCTAGACCGCGTCTTCCAGGGTCACGTCCAGGCAGAGGCTCTGGAGCTCGCGCATCAGCACGTTGAAAGACTCCGGGATGCCCGGCTCGGGCGGGTTCTCGCCCTTGACGATCGCCTCGTAGATGCGGGAGCGCCCGGTCACGTCGTCCGACTTCACCGTCAGCATCTCCTGCAGGCAGTTCGCCGCGCCGTAGGCCTCCAGGGCCCAGACCTCCATCTCGCCGAACCGCTGCCCGCCGAACTGGGCCTTGCCGCCCAGCGGCTGCTGGGTGACCAGGCTGTACGGGCCGATGGACCTGGCGTGGATCTTCTCCTCGACCAGGTGGTGGAGCTTGAGCATGTAGATCACGCCCACGGTGACCGGCTTGTCGAAGGCCTCGCCGGTGCGGCCGTCGTAGAGCGCGCTCTTGCCGCTGGGGTCGTAGCCCTGCTCGGTCAGCGCCTCCTTGATCTCGTCGATGGTGGCGCCGTCGAACACCGGGGTCATCACCTTGGCGCCCATGGCCGCGGCGGCGTAGCCGAGGTGGGTCTCGAGGATCTGGCCCAGGTTCATGCGGCTCGGCACGCCCAGGGGGTTGAGCACGATGTCGACGGGGGTGCCGTCGGCCAGGTAGGGCATGTCCTCGTCGGCCATGATCTTGGAGACGACGCCCTTGTTGCCGTGGCGGCCGGCCATCTTGTCGCCGACCGACAGCTTGCGGCGCCGGGCGACGTAGACCTTGACCAGCTTCACCACGCCCGGCGGCAGCTCGTCGCCGCGCAGGGTGCGCTCGCAGTTCTTCTCGTACTCCACGTCCAGGCGCTCGCGCTCGCGGGCCGCGGCCTCGAAGACCGAGCGGATGCGGGCGTCCTGCGCCTCCTCCTGCACCAGCGGCAGGCCCCAGTGGATGGTGCCGAAGTCCAGCTCCGCGAGCACCGCCTTGGTGAACTTGCGGCCGGACTTGACCAGCACCTCGCCGGTGTTGGCGTCGATGATGTGGTGGGCCGTCTGGCCGTTGAACAGCTCGGTCAGGCGCTCCTGGGCCAGATCGTTGACCTTGGCGACGTTGCGGTCGCGGCGGCGCTTCAGCGCGTCGAGCTGGCGCTTCTCCTCCTTCTTGGAGCGGGTGGTGCGGTCCTGGCGGCTGAACACGCGCACGCCGACCACGATCCCGTCCATGCCCGGAGGCGACTTGAGCGAGGCGTCCTTCACGTCGCCGGCCTTCTCGCCGAAGATGGCCCGCAGCAGCTTCTCCTCCGGCGAGAGCTCGGTCTCGCCCTTGGGCGTGACCTTGCCGACCATGATGTCGCCGGCCCGCACCCGCGCGCCGGGGTAGACGACGCCGTCCTCGTCGAGGTTCTTCAGCGCGTCCTCGCCCACGTTGGGGATCTCGCGGGTGACCTCCTCGACGCCGCGCTTGGTGTCGCGGACCTGCAGCTCGAACTCCTCGATGTGGAGCGAGGTGTAGACGTCCTCCTTCACCAGCCTCTCCGACACCAGGATGGCGTCCTCGAAGTTGTAGCCGCCCCAGGGCATGAACGCGACCAGCAGGTTCTTGCCCAGCGCCAGTTCGCCGGCGTCGGTGCACGGCCCGTCGGCGATGGGCTGGCCGGCGGTCACGCGCTCGCCCGGCAGCACCAGGGGCTTCTGGTTGTAGCAGGTGTCCTGGTTGCTGCGCTTGAACTTGCGCAGGCGGTACTCCACCAGGCCGCCCTGGTCGAAGAAGCTGCTGGCCGCGACCGCGTCCGGGTCGTCGTAGCGGATGACGATGGTGTCGGCGGTCGCGGTCTCCACGACGCCGTCGGCCGCGGCGGTGATCACCGCGCCCGAATCGATGGCGATCTTCTTCTCCATGCCGGTGCCGACCACGGGGCTGTCCGCCCGCAGCAGGGGCACGGCCTGGCGCTGCATGTTGCAGCCCATCAGGGCGCGGTTGGCGTCGTCGTTCTCGAGGAACGGGATGAGCGCCGCGGCCACCGACACCAGCTGCTTGGGCGAGACATCGATGTAGTCGATGTCCTCTGGGCGCACCATCAGGTAGTCGCCGCCTTGCCGGCAGCTCACCAGATCGGTGGTGAAGTGGCCCTTGTCGTCGACCTCGGCATTGGCCTGGGCGATGGTGAACTTGCCTTCCTCCATCGCCGAGAGGTACAGGACCTCGTCGGTCAGCGTCCCCTTCTCTACCTTGCGGTACGGCGTCTCGATAAAGCCGTACTTGTTGACCCGCGCGAAGGTCGCCAAGCTGTTGATGAGGCCGATGTTCGGGCCTTCCGGCGTCTCGATCGGGCAGACGCGGCCGTAGTGCGTCGGGTGGACGTCGCGGACCTCGAATCCGGCGCGCTCCCGCGTCAATCCGCCAGGACCGAGGGCGGAGACGCGTCGCTTGTGCGTCACTTCGGAAAGCGGATTCGTCTGGTCCATGAACTGCGACAACTGCGACGATCCGAAGAACTCCTTGATGACCGCCGACACCGGCTTCGCGTTGATGATGTCGTGGGGCATCAGCGTCTCGATGTCCTGCAACCCCATCTTTTCACGGATGGCGCGTTCGACGCGGACCAGGCCCATGCGGAACTGGTTTTCGATCAGTTCCCCCACGGTGCGGACGCGCCGGTTCCCGAGGTTGTCGATGTCGTCCGCCTCCCCGACCCCGTTCTTAAGTCCGATCAGATAGCGGATGACGCGCAGGATGTCTTCCTGGCTCAAAACCGTCTTTTCGAGATCGCTGTCCGTGATCCCGAGCTTGTGATCGAGCTTCAGCCGACCGACCCGCGACAGACTGTACCTCTCGGGATTGAAGAACATGTTCTCGAAGAGCGTCTTCGCCGCATCCTTCGTCGGAGGGTCTCCCGGGCGCATCTTCTTGTAGATCTCCTTCAGGGCCTCGTCCCGGGTCCTGATCTTGTCCGAGACCAGGCCTTCCCAGACGGCGCGATCGGAGTTCTCCAGGGTGAAGATGGAAAGCTTCTCGACTTTTTTCTCCAACAGGGTGGCGAGGATTTCCGCGGTGACCTGCTGTCCGCACTCGACCAGGACTTCCCCGGTCGCCGGGTCGGCGATGTCGGAAACGACCACCTTTCCGACGAGGTCTTCTGACGGCAACAGGATCCGGCCGAATGCGACCCCCTCCCGGGCGTACCGCTCGACTCGCTTCTTGCTGATCTTCACGCCCTTCTTGAAGGCGATCTCTCCAGCTTTCCCGGGGTGGCGGACCTCGACCGGCATCTTCAGCCCCACCATCAGGTCGGGCCGGAAATCCTTGGTGTACTTCTCTCCCTGGAGGGTTACCTCTTCCGCGTCGTAGAAGATCCGGAGGAGATCCTCGGTGCTCCGCCCGAACGCGCGCAGCAGCACGGCGATGGGGAACTTCCGTTTCCGGTCGATCTTTATGTAGAGGGCGTCCTTGTGGTCGAACTCGAAATCGAGCCACGAACCGCGGTACGGGATGATGCGGGCGCTGAACAGCACTTTCCCCGACGCGTGCGACCGTCCCTTGTCGTGCTCGAAGAAGACGCCCGGGGAGCGGTGCAGCTGGCTTACGATCACCCTCTCGGTGCCGTTGATGATGAAGGTGGCACGCTCCGACATGAGCGGGATCTCGCCGAAAAAGACCTCCTGCTCCTTGACGTCACGGATGGTCCGTGCCCCGGTCTTCTCGTCGACGTCGAAGATGACGAGCTGGACCGTGACCTTGATGGGGGCGGCGAACGTCACGCCGCGCTCGCGGCACTCTTCTTCGGACCACTTCAAATCGCCGATCGCGTAGGAGATGAACTCCAGCGATGCGCGCCCGTTATAATCGCTGATGGGAAAAATCCCCTTGAAAACGGCTTGAAGTCCGATGTCCCTGCGCTTTTCGTGCGGTACGGCCGTCTGCAGGAACTCCGCGTACGACTCCTGCTGAACCTGTATCAGGTTCGGAATCTCCTGGACTTTCTCGTTCTTCGAGAAATCCACCCGCTTGATCCGATTCCTGTAATCCAGATAAGCCATCGTGTCACCCCGGGGATGAAACCTTAGAATGCGGCGGGGAACGGTAGTTCCCCGCCGCGGTTGCCGACGCTTGAGAAAGCGGTTACTTTATGTCCGCGGTTCCGCCGGCCTCTTCGATCTTCTTCTTCATCCCCTCGGCGTCCTTCTTGGCGATCGCTTCCTTGACAGGCTTGGGAACGCCCTCGACCAGGTCCTTGGCCTCCTTGAGGCCCAGGCCGGTGAGTTCGCGGACCACCTTGATGACCTGGATCTTGTTGGTGCCGAAACCGGTGAGGATGACGTCGAACTCGGTCTTCTCCTCTGCCGCCGGGGCAGCCGCTCCAGGAGCCGCTGCAGCCGCCGCGGGAGCCGCCGCCGTCACGCCGAACCGATCCTCGAGCGCCTTCACGATCTCGTGCAGCTCGAGAACGGTCATCCCCTCAACCATTGCGATGAATTCATCCTTGTTCATGGAAGCCATTTCTTTCGATCCTCCCTAAATGGTTTTTCGATTTTGTTGGTTCGGGTTCAGCCTGCGACCGCTTCCGCGGGCTTCTGTTTGCGGATGGACTCGAGGACGTACACAAGTTTGCGAGGCGGTCCGGAGAACGCCTGGGCAAGACGGGTGATCGGCGATGCCAGTCCCCCGACCAGACGCGAGAGCAGAACTTCGCGGGAAGGAATGCTCGCGAGGGTTTCGACATCCTTCGCGGAGAGCACTTTCCCCTCCACGAACCCTGCACGCAGCTTCACCTTCGGAGTGGCGGCCGCGAACTCCTTCATCACCTTCGCCATGGCGACCGGATCGCCGTGCGCGAACGCCACCGCCGTCGGCCCCTTGAAATGCTCCGAGAGCCCCTCGAACGGTGTTCCCTCGGCGGCCCGCAGGATCAAGGTGTTCTTCACGACCTTGAACTCGGCGTCGATCGCACGAAGCTTCTTTCGCAGGGCCGTTATCTCCAGAACCTTCAGCCCCCGGTACTCCGCAACCACGGTTCCGCGCTGCGCCACGATGGCGGCCTTCAACGCTTCGACCGTTCCTTCCTTTCCGATTTTGTTCACCGCGTCCTTTTCCCCCTTTCCCTTTCGAAAGTTTTGGAACCTATGACGAAACCCCCGTCAAAGGAAGAG
>JACZKN010000118.1 GCA_014859985.1 Candidatus Krumholzibacteriia bacterium
GCCGGCGGCCGCCGCCGACTGGCGCCTCGAGGTCGAACGCACCCGGCCGCTGGAGCCCGGACGCAACGCGGTGCGCTTCGAACTGGTCGACGGCCCGCGCCGCGAGGCCTTCCCCGGCACGGTGGTGCTGCACGCGTACGCCGAGATCCCGACCGCGCGCCTGGCCGTGCCGCGCGAGGCGCCGCTCGGGCCGGACCAGTTCACCTGGACCTGGCGCGACCTGGCCGAGCTGCCCGCCGGGGCGGTCGTGGGGCGCGAGAGCCTGGCGGGCGCCGCGGCGGCCCGCACCCTGGCCGCCGGCGACGAGCTGCGGTCCAGCGACCTGCGGGAGATCCCCCTGGTCCGGGCCGGTGACGTGGTGGATCTGCGGGTGCTGCGCGGGAACGTGGCGGTGACCGTCCGCTGCACGGCGCGGCAGGCGGGGTGCCTGGGTCAGACCATCCCGGTCCGCAACGAACTCAACGGCAGGCTGGTCAACGCCCGGGTGGCGGGTCCCGGCCTGGTGGAATGGAGAAGGTGAGAACCATGCGCAAACTGCGGATCATCGCCGTCCTGGTCGTCCTGCTCGTCGGGTTCGTGCCGGCGGCCCGGGCGGCCGGCCCCCTGGTGGACTTCCACACCGGGGCCTCCCTGGTCTCGAACGTCAAGGCGCACCGCGTGGGCGACCTGGTGACCATCATCATCACCG
Organism: Candidatus Krumholzibacteriia bacterium; assembly: GCA_014859985.1. GTDB lineage: Bacteria > Krumholzibacteriota > Krumholzibacteriia > LZORAL124-64-63 > LZORAL124-64-63 > JACZKN01. The sequence goes on from JACZKN010000118.1 coordinate 689, forward strand.
AGAACGCCACCGCCAACGCGGTCAGCAAGACCAAGGCGGACAACAAGAGCGAGACCTCCGGCGGCCCGGGCCTGGGTTTCCTGGACTTCATCAAGCCCTGGGACATGACCGTGGAGAACAAGTACAAGGGCGACGGCCAGACCCAGCGGGGCGGCTCCCTGCGGGCGGAGATCACCGCCCGCATCGTCGAGGTGCTGCACAACGGCGACTTCCGGGTCGAGGGCACCCGCATGGTCAACATCAACGGCGAAAAGCAGCTGATCGAGATCACGGGGGTCTGCCGGGCGCGGGACATCGCCGCCGACAACACGATCCTCAGCACCTTCATCTCCGATGCCCGGATCGCCTACAGCGGTTCGGGGGTGGTCACCGACACCGCCAACCCGGGCGTCGTGACCAAGGTCCTGAACTGGCTCTTCTAGGAGGCCCGCATGCCGCACGTCCCGCCCCCTCCCTTCCGTCGGCTCCGTGGCGCCGCCGCCTGCCTGGCGATCGTGCTGCTGGCCTGGCTGCCCGCGGCCGCCGGCGCGGCCGGCACCGAGCGCATCAAGGACCTCGCCCTGCTCGAAGGCACGGCCGAGGAACCGCTGGTGGGCGTCGGCCTGGTCCTGGGCCTCAACGGCACGGGCGACGGCGGCAACAGCCAGGTGACGGTCAACGCCCTGGCCAACCTGCTGGAGAAGCTCGACATGACCGTCGATCCGAACCAGCTCAAGGCCAAGAACGTGGCCATCGTGACGGTGACGGCGAGCCTCGACCCCAACGCGTCCGTGGGCAGCCGCGTGGACGTGACGGTCACCTCCCTGTACGACGCCAGCAGCCTGGAGGGCGGCACCCTGGTCATGACGCCGCTGAAGGCGGTCGACGGCACCATCTGCGTGCTGGCCCAGGGTGCGGTCTCCATCGGCGGCTTCAACATCAAGACCGGCGCCGGCAACAGCTTCCGCAAGAACCACGCGCAGGTGGGCCTGATCCCCGGCGGCGGCACGGTGAAGGCGCCCCTGGGCGGCCGCTGGGTGCGGGACGGGAAGGCGGCCTGGCTGCTGAACAATCCAGACTTCGCCACGGCCTCGAACGTCGCCGCCGCCATCAACGCGGGCTTCGGCGAGGGCACGGCCGTGGCCCGCAGCGCCCAGCGGGTGGAGGTCGTCCTGTCGGAGCGTTGGCGGGACGATCCCGTGTCCTTCGTCGCCCGCATGGGCGAGATCGAGGCCCGCCACGACGCCGTGGCCCGTGTCGTCGTCAACGAACGCACCGGCACCATCATCGTGGGCAAGGACGTGCACCTGCGCGAGGCGGCGGTGGCCCACGGCACCCTCAAGGTCGTGATCAACACCTACTACAACGTCTCCCAGCCCAGCTCCTTCAGCAACCGCGGCGAGACCGTCGTCACCCCCGAGGTGAACACGGACGTGCAGGACCAGCAGGCCCAGGTGCTGCGGGTGCCCGACACCAGCACCGTGGCCGACGTGGTGGGCGTGCTCAACGACATCGGCGCCAGCCCCCGGGACATCATCGCCATCCTCGAGGCCCTCAAGCGCGCCGGCTCGCTGCAGGCCGAGCTGGTCCTGATGTAGGGGGAGCGGCGTGGAACTGCCCGGCAGCAACGGCGGCTTCGGCCTGCTGGAGAACGCCCAGGTCGGGGCCGAGCAGGGCCGCCTGCGCGCCCTGGCCGGTCGCACCGGCGGCGAGGGCGAGACCCGCGAGGGCCTGGAGAAGGCCGCCCGCGAGTTCGAGGCGGTCTTCCTGAACCAGCTGATGAAGGCCATGCGCCAGACCGTGCCCGAGAACAAGCTCTTCAATTCCCAGGGCGCTACCAAGTTCTACCGGCAGATGCACGATCAGGAGATGGCCAGGGCCCTGGCCACCGGGCGCTCGGGGCTGGGGGTGGCCGACCTGATCGTCCAGCAGCTCGAGCGCAGCGTCGCCCGCAGCGAGGAGGCGGCGGCGGCGCCGGCGCTGCCGGGCGAGCC
>JACZKN010000119.1 GCA_014859985.1 Candidatus Krumholzibacteriia bacterium
TCGAGATGCTGGCCGGCGGGCGGGTCTTCGCCGGGGAGACGGTGTCCGACATCCTGGCCGCGGTGAGCCGGAGCTGCGACGGTCGCAACCTCGCCCGTCTCCCCGGCCGCGATGGCCTCCAGGGCGATGCGGGCCTCGCCGATGTCCCTGAGGCGCCGCCGCGGGTCGCGCTCGAAGCAGCGCCGCAGCAGCCGCACCAAAGCCGGCGGCGTGTCCGGCGGCAGCGCCGCCCAGTCGGGGTCGGTCTTCAGCACCGCGGCCAGGATGTCGGACACCGTCTCCCCGGCGAAGACCCGCCCGCCGGCCAGCATCTCGAACAGCACCACGCCGAAGGCCCAGATGTCGCTGCGCCGGTCCACCGCACCGCCGCGGGCCTGCTCGGGGCTCATGTAGGCGGCCGTGCCCATGACCACGCCGGGCAGGGTGCGGCCGCTGGTGCGGGTGGCCATCACCGTCAGCGAGCTGTCGGGCTCGTCGGTCAAGAGGGCTTTGGCGAGGCCGAAGTCCAGCACCTTGGCGTGGCCCTCGGCGGTGAGCTTGATGTTGGCGGGCTTGAGGTCCCGGTGCACGATGCCCAGCTCGTGGGCCGCCTCCAGGGCCTCGGCGATCTGGCGGCCGACCGCCAGCACCCGTTCCAGCGGCAGGGGGCCGGCCTGCAGCACCTCGGACAGGTCCTGGCCGTCGATCAGCTCCAGCACCAGGAAGGTGCGGCCGCCCACGCTCTCGAGGCCGTGGATGGTGCCGATGTGGGGATGGCTCAGGGAGGCCAGCACCCGCGCCTCGCGCTCGAACCGCTGCAGGCGGTCCGGATCGTGGACCAGCTCCGGGGGCAGGAACTTCAGGGCCACCTCGCGCCGCAGCTTGGTGTCGGTGGCGCGGAAGACCTCGCCCATGCCGCCCTTGCCGAGCTGCGCGGTGATCTCGTAGTGGAGCAGGGTCTGGCCGATCATCGCATTCTCCGGATCCGGGTTCAGTGCTGGCGGAACTCCCCGTACCAGTTCTCCACCACGGTGAAGGACTTGGCTTCGGCCTGGTCGCCCGAGTCGCGGGCGAAGACGAACCAGCTGCCGTCCGCCGCCACGGCGAAGTCGCGGTAGGGGCTGATGCCCAGGGGATCGCAGGGGAACAGGGCGCGCGAGGCCTTGATCGAGAACGTGTCCCCGGGTTCGCGTTCGGCCGCCATCACCGTGAAGGGTTCCTTGGAGATGTAGTAGGCCTCGCGGCCGTCGGCGGACCAGCGCATGGCCGACTCGGTGCGGGCCAGCAGGCGGCGGCTGCGCATCCCCGGATAGTCGGCCACCTCCAGGATGGGTTCGCCCGTCTCCCAGGTCCGGTAGGCCAGGAAGCGGCCGTCGGGCGAGACCTGCGCAGCGTCGATGCCGGCCGGGTGCTCGCGCAGGAGCGCGGCTTCGCCGGCGCCGTCGAGCGCCAGGCGCATCACGCCCCGCTCCTTGCGGCACATGGTGGTAAAGACCAGCCCGCGCCCGTCGGGGGTGAAGGTGGGCTGCGTGGCCTCGCGCGCGAGGATCTCCGGCTGGCCGCTGCCGTCGGCGTTCATCACCCAGACGGCCGAGCAGTTGCCGGCCGGGGCCACGAAGGCGATGCGGTCGCTGCCCGGGATCCAGCAGGGGTTGCTGTCCTCGTCCGGCCCCAGGGTCAGGCGGCTGGAGATGCCCGTGCCGCGGTCCAGCACGAAGACGTCGCTGGCCTGGCCGCTGCGCATGGCGTAGGCGATGCGCCCGCCGTCGGGCGAAAGCGCCGGGCTGGTCAGGCCCAGGGCCGGCTCGGTCAGGGTTTCCAGCAGGGTGCCGTCGCGGGCCACGCGCACCAGCTGGCTGGGCGCCACGTAGGCGATGGCCGTGTGCACCAGGGTGCCGTCCAGGGCGACGGACGGGTGCCCGTCCTCGGCCGAGACCAGGAACGGATCGCCCGTGGCCTCGCCCCGCTGGGCGTCGAACGGCAGGGCCCACAGGCCGCGGTTGCCCTGGTCGCGCTGGAAGAGGATGTGGCCGGTAGGCGAGTACACCGGGTTGTTCAGCACCTGGACGTTGTCCCGGTCCTGACCCTCGACGCGCAGCAGCGGCTTGCGCACGCCGCCGCGCAGCAGCTCGATGGTGTCGACGGCCTCGGCCCGGTGGACGGAGTAGACGAAGCCGCCGCCGTCGGCGACGAAGGCCGGCTGGTGGAAGTCCAGCTCCAGGTCCGGCGCCGGCTCGAGCAGCAGCACCGGGTCGCCGCCGCGGGCCGGGACCTGGTACATGGGCCCGCGCCCGGTGCAGAAGACGATGGTGCCGTCGTCGCCCCAGGCGCCGCCCAACCAGTCCCCCGGCAGGGTGCACACCACCTGGGGGCTGCCGCCGTCGGCGGCCACCTTCCACAGGCGGCCCTGGGCGCCGTAGCCGATCCAGGCCCCGTCCGGCGACCAGAAGGGCGTGATGCCCACTTCGTTGTAGGACAGCCGGTCGGACTCGACCAGCAGCCGCGGCTTCGTCCGGTCCAGGTCGCGGACCCACAGGCCGTCGCGGGCGTAGACGGCGATGCGCCGGCCGTCGGGGGAGATCTCCACCGCGCGCGTGTTGTACAGGCGCGGCAGGTCCGCCGCGACGGTGAAGCGGCGCACCTGGCGCGGTGCGTCGGCGCCGCCCTTGCCGCCCAGCACCAGGGACAGCCCCACGGCCAGGGCGGCCGCGAGCAGGAGCCACGGCAGCACGGCCAGGGGCCGCAGGCCCCGCCGGACGGCCGCCACGGCCATGGGCCCGGCGAGGATCGCCGAGGCCTCCG
>JACZKN010000015.1 GCA_014859985.1 Candidatus Krumholzibacteriia bacterium
GGCATCGACCGTGTCCGGATCCTGGTCGGGGGCGGCCTCGGCCGCCGCTCCGCCGATGCCCTCGCGCGTCGCGGCGTCCGCCAGGGCCCGCACCTGCCGCAGCCCCAGCTCCTGCAGCAGACCGAAGAAGGCCGGATCCTCCGGCAGGCGGACCGCCAGGGCGTCCCAGTCCACGTCCAGGTCCACGTCGCGACGGATGCGGAAGAGGTCGCGCGACAGGAAGACCTGGTCGCGGTGCTCGTCCAGGACCCGCTTGAGCCGGGGCGAGAGGGCGCTGCGCGCCAGCCCCGCGTACAGGGCCTCGAGGCTGCCGAACTCGGTGATCAGCTTCAGGGCGGTCTTGTCGCCCACCCCCGGCGCGCCGGGGATGTTGTCGGCCTTGTCGCCGGAGAGGGCGAAGACGTCCACCAGGTCGGCCGGTTCCAGCCCGTATTCCCGCCGCACGTCGGCCAGGGTGAACGCGGACACCTCGTCGCCGCGGCGGCCGGGCTTGAGCATCCCCGTGCGCTCGTCCAGCAGCTGCATGAAATCCTTGTCGCCGGTGTAGAACCAGACGCGGTCGCAGACGCCGAAGGAGCGCGCGGCCAGGGTCGCCATCACGTCGTCGGCCTCCACCTCCGGCACCCTCAGGATCGGCAGGCCCCACAGCCGCAGCAGTTCCTGCAGGCGCGGCAGCTGCTCGGCCAGCTCGTCGGGCATGGGCTTGCGCTGGGCCTTGTACCCGGGGAACATGGCGTGGCGGAAATTCCGGCCCGGGGCATCGAAGACCACCGCCAGGTGTGCGGGGCGGTGGGTGACCAGCAGGCGCAGCAGCGCCCCCAGGAAACCGAAGGCCACCGAGGTCGTCTCGCCCGCGGGCGAGGTCAGGGGCCGGTTCGCGAAGGCGTAGTGGGACCGGTAGACCAGGGCCGAGCCGTCGATGAGGATCAGGGACACCGCAGGGGCCTTTCGCCGGGCGGATCAGGTGCGGCCGATACCGTAGAGGCCACGGGCGCGGATGCGGCGCGCCACGGCGACGGGCAACGCGTCCACGGGCAGCCTCCCGGCGGCCAACATAGCACGGATCCCCGTCGAGGACACCGGTTCGTCGAAATCCTCCACGACGATGAAACGCTCCGCTGCGGCGCCGGCGGGCAGGTGCGGCCGCCCGTCCCCCCGCGGCATCACCAGGACCACGGCCAGGCGCAGCAGTTCCGCCGCTTCGTGCCAGGTGCCGAGGCCCGGCAGGTTGTCCGCGCCGATCACGAGGCGCCACGGGTCATCCGGGTGTTCGGCCGCCAGTTCGCGCAGGGTGTCGACGGTGTAGGAGGGACCCGGGCGCCGGGTCTCGCGGTCGTCCACGCTCACCTGCGGCCGGTCCGCGAAAGCCAGGGCCGCCAGCTCCAGCCGCGCCGCGGGGCCGGCCCGGTCGGCGCCCTTGTGCGGCGAGAGCCGCGCCGGGACCACGTGCACGTGGCCGGCCTGGCCGGCCCGCAGCAGGTGGTCGACCACCGCCACGTGGCCGTTGTGCACGGGATCGAAGGAGCCGCCGAAGAGGGCGCGGATCATCCCCCGGTCTCGGCGTCCGGCGCGTCGTCCGGCGCGTCGTCCGGCAGCCCGCGCAGGGCCCGGGCCGCCCGCTTGCCGGCGCCGGTCTCGGGGAATTCGCTGACCAGGCGCTCGTACATGCGGGTCTCCGTCGCGGCGTCCCCCAGCTTCCGCGCCGTGCGCGCCCGCTCCCACAGGACCTGGTCGATGAGGGAGCTGCCGGCCTCCGTCACCAGCACGTCGTCCAGGGTGACGGCCACCGCCTCGTGGCGGCCCAGCTGGCGGTAGACCTTGATCTGGGACAGGCGCTTCTGCACCAGCAGGTCGGAGATCTCCTGCAGCTTCTCGTGCACCTGGGGCACCCGGACCGACCGGGGGAAGGCCTCCAGGAAGCGCAGGAAGTGGGCGCGGGCATCGTAGGCCCCGGTCAGGTCGCGCTGGACCCGGCCGACCTGGTTGAAGTACGCCAGGCCCTCCTGGAAGAACGCGTCCTCGACCCGGCCGCTCGTCGGGTAGTCCTTGCGCAGGATCTGGAATTCCACGGCGGCCAGGGGATGCTCGCCCATGTCCAGGTAGGTCGTGCCCTTGAGGTACTGGGCCTCGGCGGCCAGGCTGTCGGCGGGGTTGTGGCGCACGAACGACTCGAGGGCGGCCACCGCCTCCACGTTGTTGCCCCGCTCGGCGTAGTAGGCCCCGCGCTCGAAGCTGCCGACGGGGTAGGGATTGTGCAGGCCGCAGCCGGCGGCAGCAGCCAACAGCAGCAGGCCGGCCGCCAAGGCGGCCGCGGGGATCCGGACGGGTATCACGCTGTTCAATCTGCCCTCCGCGGCGCGGGCGCCGCAGGTCAATCCCGGGTGTTGGCGAAGTAGACGGCCACCAGGCCGGCCAGGGCGCCCAGGACGACGAACTCCTCGACCCGGCGCTGCCAGCCGCTCTCGCCGGTCGCGGCGCTGGTGAAGGGGTAGAGCCGGGAATCGACCCCGCCGAATGCGTCGTCGGGCACGCGATCGCCGAAGGACCGGACCAGCCGCTCCTTCAGCAGCAGGCGGCCCGAGGCGGCGTCCGTCACCTCCACCAGGGCGGAGACCGCCACGTCCCGCTCGATCCAGCTGCGCCAGATCCCCAGGGTACGCCCCACCTCGGGATAGCTCAGTTCCACGCCCTGGACGTCGTAGGCGAACACGGCGTCCACCGCCGCCTGCCGCACAGAATCCTCCGCGGCGATGTACAGTTCGTAGCCCTGCCCGCCCAGCACCCGGGCCGCGGTCGCGCCGAACAGATCGTTGGCCTGGCCCTCGCCGCGGGCCTGCAGGCGCACCGCCGCCGGGGGCGGGGGCAGCGCGGCGGCGGCCGAGCTGACGATCTCGGCCATCAGGGCTTCCGTCAGCCAGAGGTTGGTGCGCACAGTGTCGGCCGCCGCTGCGGACGGCATTCCCGCCGGCGCCGCGGTCTGCGCCGCCGCCACGGCAGCCAGCAGCAGGGCCGCCGCCGTCGGGATCAGGACCAGCCCAGGTCGCCTCGGGATCATCAGGTGCCTTTCTTTCCGGCGCCGTCCAGGGGCCGGGCCCAGGTGTCGTAGGGGCTTGCGCCCGTGAATTCGGCCGTGACCCAGCGGCCGGGCTCGAGGCCGCCGGCCGGCAGGACCACCACGCCGTCCAGGTCGTAGCCGTAGTGGTGGCTGCGGCCGACGGCGACCCGCCCGCCGCCCGCCCATACACCGCGCAGGGTTTCGCGTTCCGCCCCGTCAAGCCACCGGCCCTCGAGCACGGCCTCCAGCAGGTCGGGCAGCCCGCCGTCGGGATCGTCAGCGTCCTCGAGGCGGTCGATCACCACCTCGAAGCGCCCGCCCAGGCGCGCGGCCTGGCGCTCCTGGGAGATCTCCGCCTGCAGGTCGGCGATCAGGGCCTCCCGGTCCAGGGCCACCTCCGTGGGCACCGGGTCCGGCAGCGCGGCCGAGGGCGTGCCGGCCTCCGCAGAATAACGGTACGTCCCCAGGTGGTCAAACCGCACCTCGGCCAGGAAGTCCGCCAGCAGCGCCACGTCCTCCTCCTCCTCGCCCGGGAAGCCCAGCAATGCGGTGGAGCGCAGCACCAGGTCCGGGCGGTGGCGCCGCAGTTCGCCGAAGAAGGCGGGCGAGGTGCGGTCGCCGCCGGGCCGGCGCATGGCCCGCAGGATGCGCGGCGAGGCGTGCTGCACCGGGATGTCCAGGTAGGGCGCCACCGTGGGCAGGTCCAGCAGCCGCTTCAGGTCGTCGACCGTGACCAGGCCCGCGTAGATGTACAGCAGGCGCTGGCGGCGCAGGCCGGCCACGCCGTCCAGGGCGCGCACCAGGTCCAGCAGCTTCTCTCCGGTGTCGCGGCCGTAGTCGCTGGTGTTCTGGCTCACCAGCTGGACCTCGCTGACGCCCCGCTCCACCAGGCGCCGCACCTCCTCGGCGATCTCGGCCACCGGGCGGCTGCGCTGCTTGCCGCGGATCAGGGGGATGCGGCAGAAGGTGCAGCCGAAGTTGCAGCCCTCGCCGATCTTCACGAAGGCCACGTGAGGCGGGGTCAAGAGCGGGCGATCCAGCATGCCCACGTAGTGGGCCTCCAGGGGGTCGGCGACGATGGGCGCGGTGGCCTTGCCGGCCAGCGGGAAGGCGAGCAGGCCCGGGACCGGCCCGGCCGGGGCGGCGTCCTCGCCCACGCAGGCGGCGACGACCCGGTCGAACTGGCCCACGCCGGCCACCACGTCCACCTGCGGCCAGCGCTCGCGGATCGTGTCGCCGTGCTCCTGGGACCAGCAGCCGCAGACCACCAGGGTGCGCCCCTCCTTGGCCGCCGCCAGCTGGCCCACGGTGTCGGCGCTGTCGGCGCGCGCGGCGTCGATGAAGCCGCAGGTGTTCAGCACCCAGATGTCCGCGTCCTCGGGGTCCTGCACCGGCTGGACGCCGCGCCGGGCGAAGCGGCCCAGCAGGGCCTCGCTGTCCACGAGGTTCTTGTCGCAGCCGAGGGTGGCGCACCAGACCTTCCGCTTCACGACTCGCCCTCCAGGGCGTCCAGTTCCTCGGGCTTGACCAGCACCTCGCGGGCCTTGCTGCCGGTGAAGGGCCCCACGATGCCCGCCTCCTCCATCATGTCCATCAGGCGCCCCGCCCGGGTGTAGCCGATGCGCAGGCGGCGCTGCAGCAGGGAGGTCGAGCCGCTCTGGTGCAGCACGACCACCCGCACGGCCTCGGCGAAGAGGTCGTCCTCGCCGCTGTGCCCGCCCTCGCCGGGACCGCCGCCCTCGCGGAGCGAGATCTCGTCGGTAGTGCCCTCGTAGCGGCGCCAGTGGGCGGCGATGGCCTCGCATTCGTCGACGTCGATGAACGAGCCGTGCACCCGCACCGGCAGGGCGCGGCCCGGCTGCAGGTACAGCATGTCGCCGTGGCCGAGCAGGGCCTCGGCGCCGTTCATGTCCAGGATGGTGCGCGAGTCGTTCTTCTGGATCACGCGGAAGGCGATGCGGCAGGGGATGTTGGCCTTGATCACGCCGGTGATCACGTCCACCGACGGGCGTTGCGTCGCCAGGATCAGGTGGATGCCGACGGCCCGCGCCTTCTGGGCCAGCCGGGTGATGGGCCCTTCGAAATCGTTCCCCAGCTGCAGCATCAGGTCCGCCAACTCGTCGACGATCGTCAGGTAGTAGGGCATGGGTTCCTCCACCGGCTGCCCCTGTTCGTCGAGGATCTCGCCGCGAGCGACCTTCTCGTTGTACTGCTGGATGTTGCGCACCGTCCACTTGGCCAGCTGCCGGTAGCGCAGCTCCATCTGGGCGACCATCCACTGCAGGGCCTTCAGCGACTCCCGCGGATCGGTGACCACCGGCAGCAGCAGGTGGGGGATCCCGTTGTAGACGCTCATCTCCAGCATCTTCGGATCGATGAGCACCAGGCGCAGCCGCGACGGATCGTTGGTCAGCAGCAGGTTGCAGATGATGGCGTTGAGGCAGACGGACTTCCCGCTGCCCGTGGATCCGGCCACCAGCAGGTGGGGCAGCGACGCCAGGTCGACCGCGACCGGCCGCCCCACCACGTCCTTGCCCAGCACCACCGACAGGGGCGGCCGGGGCGCGCCGCCGGTCAGTTCCAGCACCTCCCGCAGGCGCACCATGCGGGCCTTGGGGTTGGGGATCTCGATGCCCACGGCCGCCTTGCCCGGGATGGGGGCCTCCATGCGGATCGAGCGGGCGCGCATCGCCAGGGCCAGGTCGTCCGAGCGCTGCACGATCTGGCTGACCCGGATGCCGGCGCCGGGCTGGTACTCGAAGGTAGTGACCACCGGCCCGGGGCGCACGTCCTTGACCTCACCCTCCACCCCGAAGGAGCGTAGGGTGTCCTCCAGCAGGTCGGCGGCCGCGTCGAGTTCGCCCGGGGTCACCGGCTGACCGTCCGGCCCGGCCGGGGTCAGCAGCTCGAGGCCGGGCAGGACCACC
>JACZKN010000120.1 GCA_014859985.1 Candidatus Krumholzibacteriia bacterium
GCCGCGCCGGGCCCGACGACGCCGAGGCCGTCTCGGCGCTGCTGCGCCGGGTCTTCCCCGACTACCCGACCCCCACCGACCCGGCCACGGTGCGCCGGCAGATCGCCCGGGGCGACAACGTCTACCGCCTGATGCTGGACGCCGACGGCCGCCTGGCCGCGGCCGCCTCGGCCGAGATCGACCACCGCCGCCGCTCGGCCGAGCTGACCGACTGCGCCACCAGTCCGGAGCACCGCGGCGCGGGCCTGATGGCCTGGCTGCTGCGGCAGCTCGAGCGCGACGTGGTGCGCGATTTCGGCATCACCGACCTGTACACCATCGCCCGCGCCGACGAGGTGGGCATGAACTGCGTCTTCAGCAAGCTGGGCTGGATCTACACGGGGCGCCTGGTGAACAACTGCCGGATGCCGGGGGGCTGGGAGTCCATGAACCTGTGGTGCCGGCCGGACGCCGGCGCGCTCCGGGGCGATGCCGCCCGCTGATGACCGCCCTCGACTACGGCATCTTCACCCTGTACATGGCCGGCGTGCTGGCGGTGGGCTTCTACCACTTCCGCCGCAACCGCAACCTGGACGACTACTACGTGGGCAGCCGGGACATGGGCTGGCCCCACGTGGGCCTGTCCGTGGTGGCGACCGACGTGGGCGGCGGCTTCTCCATCGGCCTGGGCGGCCTGGGCTTCGCCATGGGCCTGGCCGGCAGCTGGCTGCTGATGACCGGGCTGGTGGGGGCCTGGCTGACCGCCGTCGTGCTCATCCCCCGGGTCAAGGCCCTGGACGCGGCCCACGGCCTGTTCACCTTTCCCGACCTCCTGCGCCGGCGCTACGGCGAAGGGACCGCCCTGCTGGCGGCCGCCATCTCGGGGATCGGCTACCTGGGCTTCACCGGCGGCCAGATCCTGGCGGGCGCGAAGCTGGCCTCGGCCACGGTCTTCAACACCGCGCCCCTGGGCCTGGAGCCCATGACCTTCGCCCTGCTGGCCATCGCGGCGATCACCATCGTCTACACGGTGGCGGGCGGGCTGAAGGCCGTCATCTACACCGACACCGTGCAATGGATCGTGCTGCTGGCGGGGCTGCTGCTGGCGGCCCTGCCGGCGGCCCTGGGCGCGGTCGGCGGCTGGAGCGGGCTGCGGGCCGCCCTGCCGGCGGACCACTTCCGCCTGACCGCCGTCGCGCCGGTGCAGCTCGTCAACTGGACGGTGACCATCGTGCCGATCTGGTTCGTGGGCATGACCCTCTACCAGCGCATGTTCGCCTGCCGCGACGTGCGCGAGGCGCGCCGGGCCTGGTTCCTGGCGGGGCTGCTGGAGTGGCCGCTGATGGCCTTCAGCGGCGTGCTGCTGGGGATGGCGGCGCGGGTGCTGTTCCCGGACGTCGAGGCGGAGATGGGCCTGCCCCTGTTGATCGCCGAGGTGCTGCCGGCGGGGCTGGCCGGGCTGGTGGTCGCCGCCTACTTCTCGGCCATCATGTCCACGGCCGACAGCTGCCTGATGGCCGCCTCGGGCAACTTCGTCGGGGACCTGCTGGCGCGGCTGGCGCCCCGGGCCCGCGGCGAGCGGGCGCAGATGCGGCTCTCGCAGCTGGTGACCGCGCTGGTCGGCGTGCTGGCGGTGCTGCTGGCGGCGCGCTTCCACACCGTGCTCGAGGCGATCCTGCACGCCTACGCCTTCATGGTGTCGGGGCTGCTGGTGCCCGCCCTGGGCGTGTTCTACCTGCGCCGCGGCGACGGCAGGGCGGCCGTGGCGGCGATGCTCGGCGGCGGCGGCTTCACCCTCGGGGCCATCGTCACGGGCGCCCGGCTGCCGGGCGGCCTGGATCCCGCCTTCTACGGCATCCTGCTGGCCTTGGCGGCCTACCTCGCAGTCGCGGCCATCTGGCCCGGTCGGCGGACGTCGCCGCCGCCCGGTGCGAACCCCTAGTCCAGCACCGCGGCCACCGCCCAGCTCGCGCCGAACACGAACTCGGCCTGGGGCCGCCGGGTGCGGGGCGCCATGTCCCGCCGGCGCAGGGCCTCCGGCAGGGTCGCCGGGTCGGCGGCGTAGCCGATCGCCAGGGCGGTCAGGGGCTGGAAACCCTCGGGCACGCGGTACAGCTCGCGCACCCGGTCCGGCAGGATGCCGCCCATCTGGTGCACCACCAGGCCGCGGACGGTGGCCTCGACCGTGAGGCTGGCCGCGGCCAGGCCCAGGTCGTGCAGCGCGGTGCCGTTGGGCTTGCCGTCGCGGGCGTAGGTGAGCGATGCCACCCCCACCGCCAGCGCCGAGGCGTGGCGCGCCCACTGCTGGTTGGTGTCGGTCAGGCAGCCCAGCAGACGGGCGAACTCCGCCTCGTCCTGCCGCACGGCCACCACGTACCGCCACGGCTGCTCGTTGAAGGCCGACGGCGCCCAGCGCGCGGCCTCGAACAGGCTGCGCAGGTCCGCCGCCGGCAGCGGGCGCGGGTCGTAGCCGTAGGGGCTGGAGCGTTCGGCCAGGACCGCCGCGATGGGATGGTCGGGGCGGGCGTGCTTGGCGATCATCCCGGGCCTCCCCCGCGCCGTTTCCCGCGCCGGGGCAGGAAGCGCTCCAGGGACAGGCCGCCCGGACCGGTCAGGATCAGGCCCAGCACCACCACGCCCAGGGTCAGGGCGAACTCCATGCCGCCGTCCTGCAGGCTGAACCTGCCGGCGTGGGCCTTGAAGGACGCCACCATCATGGTGATGAACAGGGGCCACAGGGCGTAGCGGAAGGCCACACCGGCGATGAGCACCAGGCCGCCGCCGAATTCGCTGAGGGCGACGACCCAGGCCGCCAGCTGGGGCGCGGGCACGCCCATGGACTGCAGGGCGCCGGCGAAGCCCTCGAGCCCGCCGAAGAGCTTGCCCTGGCCGTGGTAGACGAAGACGACGCCCACCATCACGCGGATCAGCAGGAGGCCGAGGTCGACCAGGCGGTTCGTGGTCATGATCTCCCCTTTCCTTGCGGTTTTTTTAATTGTAGGAACGAGCTTCTCGTCAAAAAAACTCCCGGCGTCAGCCGCCCAGCAGGGCGTCCAGCAGCGCGTCCAGCCGGGCCAACGCCGGGTCGTCGAAGGCCGCGAACTCGCGCCGGATGCGCGCCTGCAGGGGCTCGTCGATGGCCGCCACCAGGGCCAGGCCCTGGCCGGTGAGGCGGGTGCGCACCACGCGCCGGTCCTCGGGGCAACGCCGCCGCTCGATCAGGCCGCGGTGCTCCAGGCGATCGAGCAGGCGGGTCACGTCGGGCACCCGCTTGACCATGCGCTCGCCCACCTCGTGGCAGCTGAGTTCGGTGTCGCCGGCTCCGCGCAGGATGCGCAGCACGTTGTACTGGGGTGCGGACAGGCCGTGCAGCTTGAAGACGGCGGCGTGCCCCGCCTCCAGGTACTCGTGGGCCTTCATGAGCTTCAGCGCCGTCAATTCGGCTTTGCGGACGTCGATGCCGGCCATCGGCCACCTCCGCCGAAGAATATAAGGTAAAACATTATTCGTTGCAACAATTATTTTGCCGGTTCTCAGCCGAGGCGGTCCAGCAACCGCGGCAAGAGGACGATCACCACGACGATGACCAAGAGGGCCAGGACCCAGCCCCGGACGGGCCGGCGGCGGTGGGGTTGGCGGAACAGGCGGCGGGGCGGTTCGTCGTGCATGCGGTCCTCCGGTGACGGTCCCATCTTCAGCATGCCACCCTTGCCGCGGCCTGCCAAGGACGCATCCGCCCTTCCCGCCGGGCCCGCCCTGTGGCAGAGTTGCTCCCGACCGCAGGAACGTCCCGCGCGAAAGGATCCGACCGATGCAGACCCGCACCGTCGCCGGCCTGGGCATGATGCTGCTGGCCGCCGGCCTCCTGGTGATCTGGTACCAGGGCCAGGGCTCCCCCACGCGCCCCGAGACCGGACCGGTCCACGCCACCGGCGTGCCGCCCCAGGCCGCCACCCTTCCGGGCCCGGCGGACGTCGACTCGTTCCTGGCCGCCTACAACACCCGCTACCGCGAGCTGTGGACCGCCTTCGAGAGCGCCAACTGGAACGCCGAGGTGGACATCACCGGAGCCAACACGCAGGCGCGTATCGCCGCCGGCGGTGCCCTGGGCGGCTTCGTGGGCGGCCGCGAGGTGATCGAGTCCCTGCGCGGCCTGCGCACGCGCACCGACCTGACCGAACTGCAGGAGCGCCAGGTGGCCACGGCCTGGCGCCTGTCCGCCAAGTACCCCGCCACCATGCCGGAGGTGGTGGCCGACGCCATCGCCACCGCCGCGGTGCTGAACGACTCCCTCCACGGCCACGTCTACCGCCTGACCCTGCCGGGCGGACCGACCCGCACGGTCACCCCGAACGAGATCGACGGCCTGCTCGCGATGAGCACCGACCTGGCCGAGCGCAAGGCCGTCTGGGAGGCCAGCAAGCAGGCGGGCCCCAAGCTCAAGCAGGGCCTGGCCGACCTGCGCGGCCAGCGCAACCAGCTGGCCCGGCACATGGGCTACTCCAGCTACTTCGGCCTGGAGACCGCCAACTACGGCCTGAGCGCCGACGACATGCTGCGCCTGATGGACGAGCTGGTCGCCGGCATCATGCCCCTGTACGAGCAGCTGCACTGCTGGGTGCGGCACGAGCTGGCCGCCCGCTACGGGGCGCCGGTGCCGCGGCGCATCCCCGCCCACTGGCTGGGCAACCGCTGGGCCCAGGAGTGGCCGGGCATCGTCGCGGACGTGGACATGGACGGGCTCGTGAAGGACGTCGAGCCCGCCTGGCTCGTGCAACGGGCCGAGGATTTCTACGTCTCCCTGGGTTTCGCTCCCTTGCCGGAGACCTTCTGGGAGCGCAGCGACCTGTACCAGTTGCCGCCGGGGTCGGGGCGCAGGAAGAACACCCATGCCTCGGCCTGGCACGTCGACCTCGAACGGGACGTGCGCTGCCTGATGTCCGTCCAGGCGGACTGGAGCTGGTTCCTGACCACCCACCACGAGCTGGGCCATGTCTACTACTACCTGGCCTACGGCCGGCCCCAGGTGCCGCCGATCCTGCGCGAAGGGGCCAACCGGGCCTTCCACGAAGGCATCGGCTCGCTGATCGAACTGGCGGCGGGGCAGCCGTCGTACCTGGCCCAGCTGGGCCTGCTGGCTGCGGGCGAGGCGCCGGACCGGATCCAGTGGCTGCTGGCCCAGGCCCTCAGCGGACCGGTGGTGTTCCTGCCCTTCGCCTGCGGCACCATGACCCACTTCGAGTACGATCTCTACGAGGCCGACCTGCCCGCCCACCAGTTCAACGCCCGCTGGTGGGAGCACGCCGCGCGCTTCCAGGGCATCGAGCCGCCGTCCCTGCGGGGCGAGGAGTTCTGCGACGCGGCCACCAAGACCCACATCATCGACGACCCCGCCCAGTACTACGACTACGCCCTGGCCGCGGTGGTCCTGCACCAGCTGCACCGCTACATCTGCCGCGAGCTGCTGCGCCAGGACGTGCGCGACGCCAACTACTACGGCGACCGCACGGTGGGCATGTACCTCAACTCCATCCTCGAGCTGGGCGCCACCCGCGACGGCAACCTGGTCATGCGCCAGGCCACGGGCGAGGACCTCTCGGCCGACGCCATGCTCGAGTACTATCAGCCGCTGCTGGAGTGGCTGACCCGCCGCAACGCCGGGCGGGAGGTGGGCTTCTAGCTCCGGCCGCGGCCCGCGATGCGCACCTACCTGGCCGACCATGGCGACGGGAATGGCATCCGGTGCCGATCGCGGTACCCCGCCTATCCGCCCTTCGTCGGGTCGCCCAGCACCATACCCGGAGGCGAGCACCCCACTGCGGGACGATTGGCCACCACCACCGAGTACGGGTGCATCGTGCCCGGAGCCGACTGCAGCTCCTTGTCATACCTGATCGGGAATTCGCCGCGCGCGCCGGCCGGAATGACCTGTTCGGCGGCACCGAGCACGTCCGGCAGGCGTACGGTGGCCTCAGATCCGGTCTGGTTCTCGAATTTCACCCAGGGAGGCTGCACCTCCGCGATCGGCGGGAACACGCGGGGACTGAGTTCCTTGTCCGGCCAGTAGATCCAGATGCTCCACGTCCGTTCGACCATGCTGTTGGGCGGGATCTGCATTTCCTGCGGGGTCTTCTCCATCTCCGGTTCCATGCCTGCGCTCCTTTCCGGGCGCCCGCGCCCGTCCCCCAGGCCCCCCGGCGGTCAGGACTTCCCGCCGTACCGGGCCGCCAAATCGCGGTACCGGGAATCGTTCCGCAGATTCCGGAATCCCGGATACCGCTGCGGGCGCAGGATCGGCAGGCCGCCGGCCAACGCCCGCTCCAGCCAGACCAGCGCAAGTTCGCGCCGGCCCAGGTCCTCGTACACGACCGCGAGCTCGAACATGCCGCCGCTGCCCAGGGATGGTGCCGCACGCTCGATCTCCGCGAGCAGCGAATCGGCGGCTGCCCAGGCGCCGACCGCGGTGTGGTAGGTCGCCAGCTCGGCGACCAGGTCCCAATCCCCCTCCCGCTGGGCCAACTCCGCACTGCCCAGGGCCACGGCCTTGCCGTAGGCGGCACGCGAGGAATCGGCGTGGCCGGGCAGCCAGCGCCAGGCTTCGCCCAGCTGCTTCCAGCCCTCCCGGCTCTCGCCCAGGGCCAGGGCCCGGCGATAGAAGTGCGCGGCATCGGCGAAGCGCCCCTCGTAGTAGGCGATGGTGCCCAGGTTCAGCAAGGCCGATGAACCGGGCTTGATGGCGATCGCCTGGTGGAATGCCAGTTCCGCCGAGCGCAGGTCGTCCAGCTCGAACAGCGCCGCCCCCAGCAGCACCCAGGCGAAGTCGTTGCCCGGGGTCACCTGCACCGTGCGCTCCGCGATGCGCCGCACGCGGTCGTAGTCGGGCACGCCGTACCAGAACAATCCGGCCTGCACCAGGAGCGGTGCATAGCCGGGTCGCAGTCCGAGCGCCCGTTCGAACCAGGCGGCGGCCGCCGCCGTGCTGTCGAGGGCCGCCAGGGCCCGGGCCTTGCCCGACAGGGCTCCGTGGTTGACGGGGTCGACCGCGAGCACCCGGTCGCAGAAGGCGAGGGCCTGCTCGTGGCGGCCCATCTCCGCGGCGACCGCAGCCCCGTACAGCGACGCCCTTGTTTCCAGGGGACTGTGCTCAGCGGTGAAAAGCAGGTCGTCCAGGGCCCGCGCCGCCGCCGCCGGATCCGAACGTCCCCGCAACCGGAAACCCGTGTAGACCCATTCGGCCCGTGCGCAGGCATAAGAAGAGTCCTGACGGACGGCTTCGGCCAACCACGCCTCGCCCTGGCGCAGGACGCTGTCGGCGTCCATCGCTGCGGGACTCCAGACCCGTCCGACGCCAGCGAGCCAGGCCATGAAGGCCGCCGGCACGGTTGTCGACGGCGCGGAGAACTCCGGCGGCGGTCTCCTGGCCAGCTGCGGGTCCAGGACACCTGCGGCCCACATGGGCACATCCAGCTGCCAGGTGCGGAGGTTGGCCACGTCGTCGCTGAAACGCCGGCTGACGTGCCGACCGTCGGCTGCGTCGTGGAAGGTGAAATCGACCGTCAGCAGCTCGCCGTCCAGCCGGCCATTCCCGAACAGCGTGCGCCGGACCCCGAACGCCTCCTGGGCCTGGCTCTCGGTGCGGACCCGCGAGAAACCCGTCTGCCCCGGGGGCACGATCCAGAACGCGCCCGAGTGGTGCTCGACCCGCGTGAGCTGCTCGGCCAGGTACCAGCCCAGCCCGATCCCCAGCGCCGCGCTGCCGGGCGCGGGGTCGTTGAAGGTAACCGGCAGCACGACGACACCCCGGGCCGGGGGATCGCCTATCCGCAGCGCCTGCAACCAGGCCGGTCCGAACCGCGCGCCGAGAGACGCGACCAGCAGCAGCGCGGCCGCCGCCGGGACCATCCGCCTCCAGCGCTGCCGCGGCCCCGTGCCTTCCTCCGTGAGCAGGACCTGCAGATCCGCGGCCAGCGCATCGGCCGACCGGTAGCGATCACCGGGATCCTTGGCCAGGCAGCGGTCGACGATCCGCTGGCAGCGATCGCGCAGCGGACCGACCGTCGCCGGTAGCGGCGCCGGTGTGCCGTGGACGATGTCGAAGAGAAGCGCCGCATCGTAGGCGCCGCTGAATGGCCGGCACCCCGCCAGCAGTTCATAGAGCACGACCCCGGCCGCCCAGATGTCCGCCGCCGGGCCTCCTTCCTCGCCCCTTGCCTGTTCCGGCGCCATGTAGGCCACGGTGCCGGTCAGGCTTCCGGCCCGGGTGCGGCGCTCGGTGTCCTGCAGCCGGGCTATCCCGAAGTCCAGGATCCTGACCGACTGCTTGTCGTCGAGAATGAGATTGGCCGGCTTGATGTCCCGGTGCACGATGCCGTGGCGGTGGGCCTCGGCGAGGCCCAGCGCGGCCTGCCGCACCCAAGCCAGGGCCTGCCGCGGTTCGACCGGCCCCTCCGCGAGGCGGAGGTCCAGCGCACCCCCGTCGTACCAGTTCATGGCGATATACCACGCACCCTCGTCGTCGCGGTCGATGGCGTGGATCGTGCAGACGTGGCTGTCGTCGAGGGTGGCTGCAATCCGGGCTTCCTGCAGGAAGCGTTCCAGGGCGGCGGGATCGGTCGCAAGCGCCGGGCGCAGGAACTTGAGGGCCACCGGTCGATCCAGGTTCGTGTCGCGGGCTCGAAAGACCTGCCCCGCCCCGCCTTCACCGGCCAGTGCCTCGATCCGGTAATGGGCCACGACGCGATTGATCACCGGCAGTCCGCCCGTCGTCGATGACGCGGGGCTCCGCGGGCCGGCATGTCCGGCGGACTTCCCCCCCGCCCGCCGACGTCACCGACACCGACCCGAATGCCTTATACGCAACAAGAGTACCACAGGCGTCCCACCGGCGCCACCAGCGCCTGGATGTGCTCCCCGGTCGCGTAGTCGTAGGTCGAGCCGTGGATGCTGTGGGGGATCGAGTAGATCACCAGGATGACCAGCATCGCCAGCACCACCCAGAAGCGGCCGGCGGGATGCCCCGCCCTCGCGTTGCGGGTGGCCCACACGGCGATGGCCCAGACGATGGCCCCGACGGCGAGCTTGTTGTCCGTGAAGTCCTCGCCCAGGGGCCAGCCGGTCCAGTAGGCGTCGAAGGCGTACTTCTGCACCACCGGGCCCAGGACGCACCCGCCCACGAAGAGGCACACGAACGTGGTCCTGGCCAGGAACTTCTGGGCCGCCGCGCCGCCCGTCAGGGCGTCCAGTCCCGCGCCGGTGGAAAACAGCATGCCCAGGATCATGGCCGTCACGTGCAGGACCAGGATGAGGGCCGGCACGTCGCCCTTGTAGCGGGCCACCGCCGCCTCGTCGGGGGGGAAGCGGGCGGTGTTCCCGCCGTGCTCCAGCTCGATGCTGTACTCCAGCTTGCCGGCCATGGGCTGCCGGGGCAGCTCGGCCCGCAGCTGGCCCCGCTCGTAGCGCAGGGGCAGCCGCTGCCAATCCTCGCCGGTGGGGAAGCGGCGCCAGATCACGGTGCCCCGGACGCCCGGATCCGGAGCGTCCACCGGCGCCACCTGGACGGTGACCGGCAGGTCCCCGTTGATGCTGTGGGTGCGCAGCAGCTCCAGCGCGATCTCGCCGGTGCCCACGTCGACGCTGCCGCGCTTGGGGTAGGTGGGACCGGACATCTTCTGCCAGACCAGGAAGGCCAAGGTCAGCACCAAGGTGATCAGCCAGATGGACAGGACTCGCTTCACGCCGGCACCTCGCGCTCGGGTTCAGGGGTGGCAGGACGTCGGCACAATCTAGCCCATGCGGTGTCCGGTCTCAATGAAAAGGGGCCCGCGCCTGCCGACGCGGGCCCCGCCGAAGACACCCGCTCAGGCGCCGTACTGCTTGATGGCCTCCTCCAGCTTGGGCAGCAGCAGGAAGATGAACAGGGAGGCCAGGGCCGCCAGCCCCGCCAGCAGCAGGAAGAACGCGACCGGCGTCATCGTGTGCTGGATGCCGCCGAAGAAGCCGGAGAAGTTGTTGCCGAAGGCCGAGGCCAGGAACCAGCCGCCCATGGTCAGGCCCACCAGGTGGGTGGGCGAGAGCTTGGTGACCAGCGACAGCCCCATGGGGCTGAGGCACAGCTCACCGATGGTGACGATGCAGTAGAAGCCGATCAGCCAGTAGCTGGCGACCTTCACCTCGCCGTTCTGGCTCAGCAGCCCCGCCAGCGCCATCAGCAGCAGCGAGCCGGTGGTCAGCACCAGTCCGTAGAAGAGCTTGCGCGCCGTGGTGACGGGTCGGCCCCGGCGCACCTTCCAGCCGAAGAACGCGACGATCAGCGGCGTGAAGGCCACCACGAACAGGGCGTTGAAGCTCTGGTAGAGCTCGCTGTTGGCCACCCGCAGGTACTGGCCCGGCGGCAGGTACGTCGGTTCGCGGCCGAAGCGCTCGCGGTAGCCGTCGTAGATCTCGCGGCGCAGGTCCTCGTCGATCACGAAGAGCGCCACCTGGCCGCCCCCCACGTCGCGCACGAACGCCACCTCGCGCAAGGGCACCGCGCCGTCGGGCACCTCGACCGTGACGACCGGCTCGCCGTGGCTGCCGGTGCCCTCGGTCACCGTCACCACCCCGTCGGCGAAGACATTCGTCGCCCGCTCGCGCAGGTCCCGCGGCGCGGCGGCCCCCACCTCGACCAGGGTCACGTCCGGCAGGGCGGCCACGCGGGCCACCGCGGACTCGTCCATGCGCCGCAGGCCGTACATGCGCGCCGTGGCGGCGTCCTGGACGACGGCCAGGCTGCGCGGGTCCGGCCGCGGCGTGTCCTCCTTGGCGTTGACGTAGTAGGCGGGCAGCGCCTCCTGCTGCATGGCCATCGGTATGGCGCGGGCCTGGCGATCGGTGTTGTCCCGGGCCCACTGGGTCAGGGCCGAGCCGTTCAGGTGCAGGATCATGAAGAAGGTGCCGCCGGCCACGTACACCGGCAGCAGGGCCAGCAGGCCCGGTCGCTCCTTCGGCCCGGCGGTCAGGCCCAGGCGCACGAAGAAGATGATCACCGGGATCATGCCGGCCAGGAAGCCGACCACCGCCGGCCTCATGGGGATCGATGCCGGCAGGTAGAGCTTGGCCATGACGTAGCCCAGTGCGCCCACGCCGAAGGCCGGCAGCAGGATCTTCAGGAAGACCTGCACGAAACCCGCGCTCTTGGTGCTGCGCTCGGGCCGGCGGTCGGCCGCCGCCAGGCCCTTCCAGTTGAAGAGCAGGATGATCAGGCCGATGATCAGGCCGATGCCCGCCACGCGGAAGGTCCACAGCCAGCCCACCTGGTTGCGCACCGAGGCCGCCACCAAATTGGCCGCGAAGGCGCCGATGTTGATCCCCATGTAGAAGATGTTGAAGCCCGCGTCGCGCTTGGGGTCCCCCGGCTGGTAGAGGTTGCCCACCATCACCGAGATGTTGGGCTTGAAGAAGCCGTTGCCGATGATCAGCAGGATCAGGCCGGTGGTGAAGGGCGCGAAGCCCGGCGTGCCCATCAGGAACAGGCCGCTGGACATCATGACGCCGCCCAGCAGCACCGCCCGCCGGTAGCCGATGAACTGGTCGGCGATCATCCCGCCCAGGAACGGCGTGAAGTAGACGAACGCCAGGTACAGGCCGTAGATCTCGTTGCCCTCGGCGGCGGGCAGGCCGAGGCCGCCCCGCTCGATGTCCGTGGTGTACAGCAGCAGGATGCCCAGCATCGTGTAGAATGCCAGGCGTTCCCACATCTCGGTGAAGAAGAGCGGGAACAGACCCTTGGGATGACCGAGTGCCATCGGCAGCCTCCCGTGGCTGGGTGGGTGGGGCGCGGACACAGGCCGGCCGGCCGGGCGCCGGCCGCCGGAAGTCACGGAACCGGGGCATCATAGGGGACGCCGCGGACCGGAACCACCATTATTCGGCGGGGGCCGCCCACGGTCGCTAGAGCGCGTTGCGCGGCGGCAGCAGCACGCTGGCCAGCAGCAGGCCGGCCACCAGGCTGACCCCCACCAGCAGCGCCGTGAAGGCGTTGTCCACGCCGGACAGGACGTCCTTCTCCAGCAGGAAGGAGAGGCTGCGGTAGCCGATGGAGCCGGGCACCAGCACGATGATCGAGGGCACGATCACCACCACCGCCGGCCGCCGGCGCAGCCTGGCGAAGAGGTTGCCGGCCAGGCCCACCAGCAGCGAACCCAGCAGCGTGCCCAGTCCGGCGCCAAGCAGGGCCACGCCGCCGCGCGCACCCCAGAAGGCCAGCAGCGCCCCGGCGATGATCCAGGGCACCTCCCGCCAGCGGGCGCGGAACAGCACACCCAGGGCCACGGCCGTGATCACCAGCAGCACCCACACCAGGACCGGTGGCAGGGGCGCCGGGACGGCCTCGGCCGCCCGACCCGGCAGCAGGTCGGCCAGGCGCGTGCCCAGCCCCACGCCCAGGCCGATCTGCAGGAACGTCATCAGCGATCCGGTCAACCGCGCCGTCCCGGCCACCAGGTGCCCCGTGCCCAGCTCGTTCAGGGCGAGGGTCAGCGTCAGGCCCGGCAGCAGCACGACGATCGACGCCATCACCACCACGCCCGTGGCCAGGGGGCCGGCCACCTTGGCCAGGGCCGCCGCCGCGAAGGCCACCACCAGAGCCAGCACGAACTCGTAGATTCGGCCCATGGTCTCCCAGCGCCCCGCGGCCCAGCCCAACACGCCGCCCACGAGCCCCAGGCCGAGGGCCACCGCCATCTCCCGCCAACCGCCGCCGAAGAAGTTGGCCGCCGACGACGAGGCCACGGCGAAGGCCAGCACGCCCGCCCAGGCCGGGTAGCGGGCCGGGGCCTGGACGATGGCCTGCAGGCGCTGCCTGGCCGCCTCCACCGCCAGTTCGCCCCGGTACACCGCTTCGACCACGTCGTCCAGGGCCACCAGCTTGTCCAGCTGCAGGCTGCCCGGCTGGACGCGGGCCAGGGTGACGTGCTGCTCGCCCGGCTCGCCGAAGGCGGAGATCAGGCTGGTGGGCGTGGAGAGGAACTCGGCACGGATGCCCAGGTGGCGGGCCGCGTTGACCAGGGCCGCCTCGAGGCGGTGGCTGGGGATGCCGTAGCCCTGCAGGGCCCGGCCCAGTTCGCTGAGGAAACGGACCCGGGGGTCGTGCCTGACGTCCAAGGGACAGCGCTCCGCTCGTGGTGGCTGCGACGGGCGCCCGCCGGTCAGACCAGCACTCCGCCGGGCCGCGCCGCCGCGGCCAGAGTCTCGTCCAGATCCCCCGCCAGATCAAGCCGGAGCTGGTCGAAGTCCTCGGCCCGGTAGCCCAGCCCCGCCAGTTCGGCCACCGTGACCGCGGGCCAGGGCCGCTGCGGGCAGGCGGCCAGCACGCTGGCCACCAGGTCCCCCGCGGCCACGGCCGCCACGAAGGCCCGGTCGCTGGGCGCGGCCAGCGGCGTGTGGTGGTAGCGCAGGGCAGTGACCAGCGGCTCGGGAAAGCCCCAGGCCTCGGCCAGGGCCGCGCCGGTCTCGGCATGGTCGAACCCCAGCAGTTCCCGCTCGGCCTGGCGCAGGGCCGTCTCGTCCGGCAGCCGGGGCAGGTGCTGGCCTTCGCCCACCAGCCAGCGGTCGATGACGAGCATGCCCACGTCGTGGACCAGGCCCGCGGTGAAGCACTGGGTGCGCCACTGGCTGCGGCCCGCCAGGTCGGCGGCCCGGGCGGCGGCGGCGCCGGCCACGAGGCCGTGCCGCCAGAAGGCGTCGCGGTCCTCGCCGTAGCCCTCGAGGTCCCGCCGCAGCACCGGCGCCATGCCCGTGGCGAAGGCCAGGGTCGCCACGGCGCGGTTGCCCAGCATGACCAGGGCGTCGCGCACGCTGCCGATGGTGCGCCGCACGCCGTAGTAGGCGCTGTTGGCCAGCTTCAGGATGTTGGCCGTCATGGCCGGGTCCCGCTCCAGGACGACGCGCACCCGGTCGGCGCTCGTCGTGGTGTCCTTGAGCACGTCGAGCAGCGCGATGACCGTCGACGGTACGGTCGCCAGTTCGCCGGTCGCGGTCACGAGGTCGCTGATGGTCGGGCGAGTCACGCGTCCCTCCTCGGCACGGTGCGGCAGGCCCACCCCCGCGGGCCGATACAGGTCGTGATAGGGCCGGGCGGGCTCTGCCGAAGCCCCGCCGCGGTACCGTTCCCTATCGGCAGGCGGGGACCCGGGTCAAGTGCCAATCCGCCCGCGGCATTCAGGCGGCGCCCGTGCCCAGCAAAGCGTCCAGGCGGGCGAACACCGCCCCGAGGTCGTGGCCCCGCCACGCGGCGTAGCCGTCCAGGGGCGTCGGATCACGGTTGACCACCGCCAGGCGTCCCCCCGCCCGCAGGGTCAGCCAGGGCAACGAGGCCGCCGGTTGGACCACCAGGGACGACCCCAGCACCAGCAGCAGGTCCGCCGATCCGGCCAGCTGCGCCGCCCGTTCCAGCGCGCCGCTCGGCAGCAGCTCCCCGAAGAAGGTGATGCCGGGCTTGAGGACGGCGCCGCAGCGGTCGCAGCGGGGAATGCCCCCGGCCCGCACCAGGGACGCCACCGCGGCGAAAGCGGCCCTCCCGGGGCAGTCGGGGCAGGCGTGCCAGGACGGGGAGCCGTGCAGTTCGACGACCGTGCGGCTGCCGGCGCGCTGGTGCAGCATGTCGATGTTCTGGGTGATGACGCCGCCGAGCCTCCCCTGCCGCTCCAGCCCGGCCAGCACCCGGTGCACCAACGAGGGCTCCTTGTCGCCCATGCCGTAGATGAATTCGCGGGCCTGGGTGTAGAAATAGCCCGGGTCCGCGCGGAAGCCGGCGATGTCGAAGATCCTGTCCGCGTCCAGGCGTCGGTACAGCCCCTCGGGGCCGCGGAAATCCGGGATGCCGCTGAGGGTCGAGACTCCCGCGCCGGTGAAGGCCGCCACGGTCCCGCCGCCGGCGATCAGGGCGGCCAGGGCCGCGGGGTCGTCGTCGTGGTGGTGCAACGCACGCTCCTTTGCAGCCGCGACCGCCGATGGTACACTCGCCTCAACCCCGCCCGGGAGGATGCCCCGTGATCCGGCGCCGCTTGACCCTGGTCCTGCCGATGGCCCTGCTCGCGATCGCGGCCGTCGTCCCGGCGGCGATCGACGAGTATAGCCAGGATTTCCGCTCGTGGCAGCAGCGGGATCCGGGCTTCACCACCGCCTTGTGGGACACCGTGGCCGGCGAGCTGCGCCTGCCGCCGGAGCTCCTGCGAACGCGCGGCGCCCTGGACACCCCCGGCCAGGCCTACGCCGTGGCCGCGGCCGGCGCGGAACTCAAGAAGCTTGAGAAGCCCTGCAAGACCCGCGAGGACATAACCTCGGTGGCCAGCATCAGCGCCAACAACGACCCCGAGATCGGCAAGATCATCGCCGACGCCCTGGAGGCGGTGGGCAAGGACGGCGTGGTCACCGTCGAGGAG
>JACZKN010000121.1 GCA_014859985.1 Candidatus Krumholzibacteriia bacterium
GCGCCCGGCGTGGCTCAAAGGTCGTCAGGTCGTGGCTGATTCGTGGGCGGCCCGCTCAGGGCAGGGCGGCCGCCGGCTCGGGCCGGGGGGCGTCCGCTGCCGGCGCCCCGGCCAGGGGCATGGTGAAGGAGAAGAGGGTCCCGCGTCCCGGCTCGCTGACCACGTGGACCTCGCCGCCGTGGGCCTCCACCAGCTTCTTGACGATGACCACGCCCAGGCCCACGCCCTTGATGGTGCGCTGGGTCGCGCCCCGGGTGTACGGCTCGAAGAGCACGCGCAGCTCGTCCTCGGACATGCCGATGCCGCCGTCGGCGACGCCGACGCGGGCGTACCCGTCGACGGGGACCACCGACAGGCGGATCCACCCGGTCTCGACGTTGTACTTGATGGAGTTCGAGACGATGTTGCGCAGGATCTGGGTCAACCGCAGGGGGTCGGCGTGGATCACGACCGCGGCGGCGGGCAGGTCCACCGCCATCGCGATGCCGCGGCTCTCGGCCAGGGGCGAGAGGTCGGCCACCACCTCGCGCAGCAGCTCGCCCAGGTCCAGGTCCTGGCACTTCAGGTTGACGAAGCCCGCGTCCATCTTGCTCATGTCCAGGAAGTCGTTCAGCAGCGCCGTCATCTCGGTGATCTTGCGGTTCACGCTGCCGAGGAACTCGACCTGCGTCGGGTTCACGTCCCCGGTCTTGCCCGAGGCCATCAGGGAGACGTAGCCCTGGATCACCGACATGGGCGAGCGCAGGTCGTGGGCGATCATCGAGTGGAAGTCGGCCTTCATCCGCTCGGTCTCCACCTCCCGCGTCACGTCCCTGAAGATGTAGGCCAGCGCCTCCTCGCTGCTGTCCAGGCGGATGGGCGCCGTGCGGCCGGTCAGGAAGGTGGCCTCGCCGTCGATGGTGATGGTGATGCGGACATCCTCGCGGGTGCCGCGGCGCAGGGCGTCGATGGCCTCGGCGGGTACCTGCAGGGCCGCCAGGATCTCGGTCATGGTCTTGAAGCGGGCCACCTCGCGGGGCATGCGCATCAGGCCCAGGAAGACCTGGCTGGCCAGCAGGACCCGGTCCTCGCCGTTGCAGATGGCCACGGGCTCGTGCAGGAACCGGAAGATCTGGTTGAGCTTGTCGCTCTCGCCCTTGAGGCGGTCCTGCAGGTCCTTGATGCGCAGGAAGGCATTGATCTTCGAGTGCAGCTCCTCGCTCGTGATGCCCTTGGTGATGAAGTCGTCCGCGCCCATCTCCAGGCCGCGGATGCGCTCGGCGGTCTCGGTCTCCGAGCTGATCATCAGGATGGGGATGCCGCTGGTGTCCTGGTGCCGGCGCAGGATGCGGCTGACGTCGAAGCCGTGCATCCCGGGCATCTCCTTGTCCAGCAGGATCAGGTCCGGCAGCGTCTCCAGGGCCAGGCGCGCGCCGGTCGCCCCGTCGTTGGCCGTCGCGACCCGGTAGCCCCGCTGCTCGAGCAGGCGCTTCAGGTACAGGCACGTCGGCGGGGAATCGTCGACGACGAGGATCGTGCGTTCCCGGGGGTCGACCATCACGGCAGCGGACTCCGACCTGCTGGAGGAAGCGGGCCCGCTGGGCCCGCGCGCGCATGCACAGGTTGGGTATCGTCCTCGCCGGCGGGGACTTGACGGGAAAGCGGGCGGCTCAGGCCAAGGGATCCAGCAGCAGCGCGATGTGGCGCTCCAGGACCCGCCGGGCCTCCGGGGCGATGTGGGTGAAGAACACCGCCACCTCGTACTCGGCCCCGTCCTGGGCGACCTCGGGCTCGCTGCGCACCACCAGGCCCTCGCAGGGCACCAGGGCGGTGCCGTCGCCGTCGGGCACCGCGACCTCCAGCTCCAGGGCCAGCTTGGTCATCGGCTCGAGGAAGCGGTCCGAGCGGAAGTAGAGGCCGGACGAGCTGATGTTGATGGTCTCGAGCGCGGCGCTGCCGGCGCCCGCGGGCAGGGCGACCTGGAGCTTCAGGTTCGCGTCGACACGGCGCGCGCCGCGGCGTTCCTGGGAGTCCGTCATGCCGGCTGGTCCTTTCCGCCGGGCCGCCCGGGCGGCCGGGGCAGCGGCCGGCCGGCACCCGGACGGGCGCCGGCCGCTCTGGCTCGCTACTTCTTCTTGTGACGGTTCTTGCGCAGACGCTTCTTGCGCTTGTGCGTCGCAATCTTCTTGCGCTTGCGCTTACGCCCGTTGGGCATGACAACCTGCCTTTCGCATCGTTCGCGTCTCCCGCGCCGGCCTCCCGGCCGCGAAGGGAGCCGCCGCGGCTGGCGGGCCGGCCTGCGGCCCGCACGGAACCGCGCGAGGGAGCCAGAGGTCCCCGCGCGGCGGATCGGACTGTACAAGATAGGCCGCGGGATGCCGGCCGACAACCCGGAAGTTGGTCCCGTTCAGTCTTTCGGGTTGAGCCGGGCCTTCAGCTCGTTCGACGCCTTGAAGAACGGGACGCGCTTGGCCGGCACGGCGACCGAGTCGCCGGTGCGCGGATTGCGGGCCTGGCGCGCGCCCCGGGTCTTGACCTTGAAGCTGCCGAAGCCGCGCAGTTCGATGCGGTCGCCGTCGAGCAGCGCCCGGCCGATGTTGTCCATGATGAGTTCGACGATCTGCCCCGTGTCCTTCTTGCTGACGCCGGTCTCGGCGGCGATGATCTCCACCAGTTCCGCTTTGGTCATGGATGCTCCCCGGTTCGCATCGTCCAGCCGGGCGACACGTCCCAGATGTACGTTGTTTGATGGCCCAAAGTTACGCCAATCAACGAATATCACGACTTTGTGACTGCGCCAAGCGAAAAATAATGTTCCCCGCGGTCGCCGCGTGAGCCGAGCGCGGAAACCACAACTCAAGGCGTGGGTACCGGTCGGTCAAGCGCGCACGGCGCAGAGAACATTGTCCGCGCCGTCTGCAGAGGGCGTGCCACCGCGCCGCGGCTCGCCCGCGTTGGGCATATCACGCTGCATCACAAGAGGTTGGAACAGCGGGGGGCCGGGCCCGGCGGATGCCCGGGCGTTGCAGGCTGGACGGCCGCGCAAAGCGGCCGCCGCAATCTGCAACTCCCGGCCCTCAAGAGGAGGCGACGGAAGCGAAGAGGCGTTCGTGGTCGGGTCCGAACCGGCAACCGCGCCGTCCGAAGACCACCGCGGCGGTCGCGGCAGCCTTGTCGCGGGCGTAGGCCGGGCTGTCGGGGCGCCCGCCCCAGCTGAAGCAGGGCACGTGCTTGGGCGGCATCCCGTCGCCGAAGACATTGGCGCCGAAGCCCACGGCCGTGCCCGTGTTGAACAGGGTGCCGATGGCCGTCTTGGCATGGTCGCCCATGAGCAGACCGACGAAGCGCAGGCCCGTGTCCACGGCGCCGAAGCCCAGGTCCACGCGCACGGGGCCGTAGTTGTTCTTCAGGTCGCTGCAGGTGGTCATGGCCCCCAGGTTCACCCAGGAACCCAGCACCGCGTGGCCGATGAAGCCGTCGTGCTGCTTGTTGGCGAAGTCGCCGAAGGTGCTCTCGCCGATCTCGCCGGCCAGGCGGTTGCCCACGCCGTACGAGGACTCGCCGTACAGACGGGCGCCCGCCTTGACCCGGCAGCCCGGGCCGAGGTAGAGCGGCCCCTCCAGGAAGACGTGGGCGCCCACGCCGACCCCCTGGTCCAGGATCACCGGCCCGCCGCGGGTGTCGACCACGGTCCCCGGCAGCAGATCCACGTCCGCGCCCGTGTAGAGACCGCCGTCGCCGCGGACCACCATCAGCGGGGCCGAAATGCCGCGCTTCTCGAGGAAACCTTCCGTCGCCGCCACCAGCCGGTCGATCATGGCGATCAGGCGGGCGTTGAGCAGCGTGGTCAGCGCCCGGCGCGGGCCGCCGAGCTTGGCCGACAGCTCGTGGCTGGCCGTCACCGGCAGGCCGGTGCGGGCGCGGATCAGTTCGCGCGCGGCGTTCTCGTGGGCCGGGTTGCGCGTGGCGAAATAGGCGCAGACCGCGAAGCCGGAGACGCCTTTCTCCAGTTCGGGAAGTGCCGTTTCCAGAGGCGAAAGATCGAGCGGCTGGGCGTTGCCGTGGACGTCGTGGCCGCCGGGACAGAAGACGACGGGATCGGAGCCGAGCGCGGCCTTCAGCCCGTCGCGGGAAAGGTCGGCCTCGGAAAAGCCGATCATGACCAGCGCGACGCGGCCGCCCTGGCCCTCGACCAGCGCATTGGTGGCGAGCGTCGTGGACATGGAGACGAGCTTGATGGCGGACGGGTCGACGGCGGCCTTCCCCAGCACGGCGTCGACCGCGCCGGAAATGCCGACGGCGAGGTCGTGGCGGGTGGTCAGCGCCTTGGCCTTGGCGACCACCTCG
>JACZKN010000122.1 GCA_014859985.1 Candidatus Krumholzibacteriia bacterium
TCGGTTCCGTTGTCCTGGTCGGCCGGCGCCACGCCCCCCAGCGGGCGCAGCGGGCAGGGCCGGCCGTAGGCGGCGAAGACCTCGCCGAGCGCGGCCACCCCCGCCTGGCCGGCCTCCTCGAGGTCCATCGGCAGGTAGACGTCCTTGACCCAGGTGCCCAGCACCTCGTCGATGCGGACGAGGCGGTCGGCCACCACCTCGCGGCTGCCGTCGCTGCGCACCTGCACCCGGCCGCCGACCACCAGGATCGAGTCGCTCTCGACCAGGGGCCGGGCCGTCTCGTAGAGGCTGGCGTAGACGGTCAGGGGCACCACGCCGGCCGTGTCCTCGAAGTGGGCCCGGGCGTAGACCCGCTTGTGGCGGTCGCGGTGCTTGGTGTGGCTGGTGATCACGCCGACCAGGTCGACCCAGGCGCCCTCGCCCCGCTGGTGGGCGCCGGCGGTGGTGGCCACGGCGAGGCTGGCGATCAGCTCGCGGTACTCCTGGAACGGATGGCCCGAGAGGAAGAAGCCCACGGCGCGGCGCTCGTTGCTCAGCTCGACCAGCGGGTCGAAGGGCTCGCACTCGGCCAGGGCCGGGCGCATGGTCGGCGTGCTGGCCGGCCCGCCGAACAAGGAGGCCTGGCCACCGGCCCGGTCGCGGGCCTGGCGCTGGCCGAAGGCCAGGGCGCGGTCCAGGTTCGCCAGCTGCTGCCGGCGGTGGCCGGGCAGGCGGTCCATGGCGCCGGCGTGGATCAGCCCCTCGATCACCTTGCGGTTGACCTTCTGCAGGTCGACGTGCTCGCACAGGTCGAACAGGTCGGCGAAGTCCCGGCCCAGGGCCCGCCAGGCCTCGCGGATCACGTCGATGGCCGCCGAGCCCACGCCCTTGACCGCCCCCATGCCGAAGACGATCTGGCCGCCCTGGACGCCGAACTCGCTGAACGGCCGGTTGATGTCCGGCGGCCGGACCACCAGGCCCAGGGCCTTGACCTCGTCGATGAGCTGCGTGATGCGCTCGGCCTTCTTCATCTCGGTGGTCATGGTGGCGGCCATGAACTCGGCCGGGTGGTGGGCCTTCAGCCAGGCGGTCTGGATCGACAGCAGCGCGTAGGCGGCCGAGTGGCTCTTGTTGAAGCCGTACTGGGCGAAGAACTCCATCTCCTCGTAGATCTCGCGGGCGATGCGCTCGTCGAAGCCCCCGGCCCGCGCCCCGGCCAGGAACCCGACCTTCATCTCCGCCATGATGTCCATCTTCTTCTTGCCCATGGCCTTGCGCAGCGTGTCGGCCTCGCCCATGGTGAAGCCGCCCATGGCCGAGGCGATCTGCATGACCTGTTCCTGGTAGAGGATCACCCCGTAGGTGTCCTTCAGGATGGGCTCGAGCACCGGGTGCTTGAACTGCACCTTCATGCGCCCGTGCTTGCGCTCGACGTAGACCTTGTCCATGTCCGCGCCCAGGGGGCCGGGGCGGTACAGGGCGCAGATGGCGGTGATGTCGTCCCAGCAGGTGGGCGCCAGCTTGCGCACCAGTTCCTGCATGCCGCTGCTCTCGAGCTGGAAGATGCCCACGGTGCGGCCCTGCTGCAGCAGCGCGTAGGTGCCGGCATCGTCGGTGGGGATGTCCTCGGCCCGCAGGCGGGTGCCGGTGCTCTCGGCGATGAGGTCCAGCGCCTTGTCGATCACCGTCAGGGTGCGCAGGCCCAAAAAATCCATCTTCAGGAGGCCCAGCGCCTCGCTCATCTTCATGTCGAACTGGACGGTGATGTCGCCCTTGGTCGACTTGTACAGCGGCGCGTGCTCGATCAGGGGGCTGGGCGTGATCAGCACGCCGGCCGCGTGGATGCCCGTGTTGCGGTTCAAGCCCTCCAGCACCAGGGCGTTCTGCAGCAGCTTGGCGTGGAGCTCCGACTCCAGCGCCACCTCCTTCAGGCCCGGCGCCTCGTCGATGGCCCGCTGCAGGGTGATGCCCAGCTCCTCGGGCACCAGGCCGCTGATGCGGTTGCTGTCGGCGAAGGGGAACTCCAGCACCCGGGCCACGTCCTTGAGCACCGCCTTGGCCGCCATGGTGCCGAAGGTGATGATCTGGGAGACGTTCTCGCGCCCGTACTTGTTGGCCACGTAGTCGATGACCTGCCCGCGCTTCTCGAAGCAGAAGTCGACGTCGATGTCGGGCATCGAGACGCGGTCGGGGTTCAGGAAGCGCTCGAACAGCAGGTTGTGGCGGATGGGGTCGATGTCGGTGATGCCCACGGCGTAGCAGACCAGGCTGCCGGCCGCCGAGCCGCGGCCCGGGCCCACGGGGATGCCCATGCGCCGCGCCGCGTCGATGAAGTCCCAGACGATCAGGAAGTAGCCGGCGTAGCGGGTCTGGCGGATGACCCGCAGCTCGTAGTCCAGGCGCTGCTCCAGCTCGGGCGTGAGGCTGGCGTAGCGGCGGCCCAGCCCCTGCCGCGCCAGGTGCTCCAGGTAGTCGTCCGGCTCGCTGAATCCCTCCGGCAAGGGGAAGCGCGGCAGTAGCAGCTTGCCCAACTCCAGCTCGAAGTCCACCATCTCGGCGATCCTGAGCGTGTTCTCGACGGCCTCGGGCCAGTCCTTGAACAGCTGCAGCATCTCCTCGCTGGACTTGAAGTAGACCTCCGGCGTGTTGCTGCGCCAGCGGCCCGGGTCGTTCAGCGTCTTGCCCGTCTGCAGGGCCAGCAGGATGTCGTGGGCCTCGTGGTGCGCGCGCTCCAGGAAGTGGCAGTCGTTGGTGGCGACGATGCCGCAGCCCACCTGGCGGGCGATCGCGGGCACCTCGCGGCGGATCAGGGCCTCCTCCTCGATGCCGTGGTTCTGGATCTCCAGGAAGTAGCGGTCCTTGCCCAGGATCTCGCTGTAGAAGGCCGCCGCCTCGGTCGCCGCCTTGAGGTTGCCCTGGCGGATGTGCCAGTTGGGCTCGCCGCTCATGCACGCGGACAGGCCGATCAGCCCCTCGCGGTGGCGGTCCAGCACCTCGCGGTCGATGCGCGGCCGGTAGTAGAAGCCCTCCAGGTAGCCGAGGGAGCTCAGGTGCACCAGGTTGCGGTAGCCGGTCGCGTTGCCGGCCAGCAGCACCATGTGGAAGGAGCGGTTGGTCGGGTCGGCGGCCCGGCAGTTGCGGTCGGCGGTGACGTACGCCTCCATGCCGACGATGGGCTTGATCTTCTCCTTCTTGCAGGCCTGGTAGAACTCGACGGCGCCGAACATGTTGCCGTGGTCGGTCAGCGCCAGCGCCGGCTGCCCGTACTCGGCCGCCCGGCGCGCCATGGCCTTGGTCTTCATGGCGCCGTCGAGCAGCGAGTAGTCCGAGTGGTTGTGCAGGTGGACGAAGGTTTCGGGCGCCATGGTCTCGCAAGGTCCATCGGTTGAAGGCCGATCATCAGGATGCGCGGGCGGCGGGCGGCCGCCGGTCCACCATAGCAGCAAGGGCGCGGCGGGACAACCGGCTCGACCGTCCCCCTACCGCACCTGCACCACCAGGCTCCGCTCCGCCCGGTTGCCCGCCGCATCGGCCGCCTCCAGGCGCAGCTCGTGCCGGCCGGGCGCGGTGCCGTCGGGCACCGTGACCAGCACGCGGTGGCGGATCAGGTCGGGCTCGACGATCAGCGGCACGCCGTCCAGCGACGCCCCGATGCTCGCGTCGTCGACGCCCGTGCCCCGGTCGACGATCTCCACCGGCACGGTTATCCAGCGGGGCAGGGTCACCCCCGGCACGGCCGACGGTTCCCGGACGGTGACCTCCAGGGGGCGCGGATCGATCCAGGGGGCGGTGCGGTCGCGGAACACCGCGTGCAGGCCCGGGCTGCCCAGGGCGTACCAGCGCGGCTGGTCCGGGTCCCCGCCCAGGGGGCCGGCGGGCCGCCAGCGGGCGCCGTCCCAGCGGAAGACCCACAGGTCCGCGTCTGCCGGCGCATCCGGCGCGTCCGGCGCGGGCATCCGCAGGGAGCCGTCCAAAGGCCAGTCGGCGGCCAGGTGGATCTCGCCCCCATACGGCCCGTCCAGGCCCGGGGCCGGGCGCGAGGCGGTGTCCGTGGCCGCGGACCAGGGCAGCGTCCACAGGACGGTCGGCGCCAGCAC
>JACZKN010000016.1 GCA_014859985.1 Candidatus Krumholzibacteriia bacterium
GATCCTCGCCGTCGCCGGCGAGGATCAGCGCGCGCTCGACGAGGTTCTGCAGCTCGCGCACGTTGCCCGGCCAGCGGTAGGTGCGCACGGCCTGGCGCCCGCGGGCGTCCAGCGCGGCCGGTGGGCGACCCAGGTGCCGGGCGCAGCGCTGCAGGAAGTGATCGGCCAACAGCAGCACGTCGTCGCCCCGCTCGCGCAGGGGCGGGACCGCCACCGGGAACACGTGCAGCCGGTAGTAGAGGTCCTCGCGGAAGCGGCCCGCGGCCGCCTCGGCGGCCAGGTCGCGGTTGGTGGCGGCGATCACCCGCACGTCCACCAGCCGGGGCGTGCTCGAGCCCACCGGCTCGAACTCGCCCTCCTGCAGCACCCGCAGCAGCTTGGCCTGCAGGTCCAGGGGCAGCTCGCCGATCTCGTCCAGGAACAGGGTGCCGCCGTCGGCCAGGGCGAAGCGGCCCTCGCGCGGGGCGGTGGCGCCGGTGAACGCGCCCTTGACGTGCCCGAAGAACTCGCTCTCGATCAGGTTGGCCGGCACGGCGGCGCAGTTGACGGTGATCAGCGGCTTGCGGGCGCGCGCGCTGGCCGCGTGCACCGCCCGCGCCACCAGCTCCTTGCCGGTGCCCGTCTCGCCGCAGACCAGCACCGTGGCGTCGGTGCGGGCCACCTTGGCCACCGCGTCCAGCACCGGGCGCATGGCCGGACTGGTGCCGACGATCGTTGCGCCCTGCAGGCCGCGCACCTGGTCACGCAGGTACTCGGTCTCCGCCTGCAGGGAGCGGATGCGCTGCTCGGCGGCCCGCTTCTCGTCCACGTCCCGCAGCACCAGCACGAACACCGGGCGGCCGTCCACATCCACCCGGCTGAGGGTGGCCTCGGCGGGGAAGCGGGCGCCGCCGGCGCGCACGGCCTCCAGCCCGCCGGGGATCCAGGTGGCGGCGGTGGGGCCGCTTTCGGCCAGGTGGGTCATCAGGCCCCGCAGCCGGTCGCGGTCGGCCGGCCGCAGGTACGGGCCGAAGCTGCGCCCGCCGAGGTTCGCCTCGGCCACGCCGAAGACGCGGGCCGCGGCGGCGTTGGCCCGCAGCACGCCGAAGCGTTCGTCCAGTTCGATCACCGCGTCGAGCACGCCGCCGAAGACCGCCGACAGGTGCCTTTCGCGGGCCTGCACGGCGCGCTCGCGGCGCAGCCGGCGCAGTTCGGCCGCCGCCTGGGCGGCGAAGATGCGGAAGATGTCCCGCCTGAGGTCGTCCGCCGGCAGGGGCTTGTCGTCCAGCAGCGCCAGGTGCCCCATCAGGTCGCCGTCGGTGTCCGGCAGCGCCGCGCCCATGTAGCTGACCGCGTCCAGGGGCGGCAGGTCCGGGTCGTCGGGAAAGAGGTCGAGCAGGCGGTCGGGGAAGTGGACCAGGGCCGCCTCGCGGATCACCGGCTCGCAGGGGGTGCCCGCCACCGCGTACTCGTAGTGCTCGACGAAGCCGTCGTCCACCCAGAAGGCCAGCGCGACGAGGCGGTCGCGCTCGGCGTCGTACTCGGTGACCCAGGCGCCCTTGACGCCCAGGGCGCCGCACAGGCTGCGGACCAGGGCGCGGCAGAAGGGGATGCCGGTGGCGGCGGCCGTGGCCTCCAGGATGCGCCGCACCACGGCGTCGGCGGAGGCCGCCGGCGACGGGGGCGCGGTCGGGTCACGGCGTTCGGTTTCGGGCGTCATGCGGGTCGGCTCCCGGTCGGGGTGGCGTCCGCCGGAACATACGGGGGAAGATCGCTCGGGTTTCAACGGCCCGCCACGGTTCCGCGCCCGGACGGAGGACCCGGCCCGTGCGGGGGCGCGGGCGGGGATCCTCCGTCAGCGGCGCGGCGCGTCCTCACGCCCCGGCGTCCATCACCCGCTCCACCACCACCGGCACCGGGCGGCAGACGGTGTTGCAGACGGGGGAGTGGGCCTGGGCGAAGGCAAGCAGTTCGTCCAGCTCCTGGTCCGGGCAGTCGGCCTTGACGTGCAGGCGGATGCGGATCTGCTGGTAACCCGGCGAGACCCGCTCGTCCAGCGCCAGCAGCCCCTGCAGGTCGATGTCGCCCTCCAGCTCGGTGGACAGCTCCAGCAGCCGGATGCCCCGGGCCGCCGCGTGCAGCACGAAGGTGGTGGTCACGCAGCCGGCCAGGGCGTGCAGCAGGAACTCGACCGGGTTGGCGCCCTCGTTGGCCCCCAGCAGCACCGGCGGCTCGCCGTTGGTGAACTCCCAGGGCGCGGTGCGGGAGTCGTCCTCGCGCCCGGCGCCGTAGAAGCCCTGGATGGTCGAGCGGTTCTCGCCCCCGTCGATCCAGCGGTTGCGGGCGCGGAAGCGGAACCTGGCCAGGTCGGTGTTCTCCTTCAGGGCGGCCACGGTCGCGGTCATCTGGGCGAGGTCCAGGCCGTTGAGCGTCATCTTGGCGGTCTTCATGGGTGGGCTCCTTGGTTTGTCGGCTACGCCGGCGGCCGGGAGGGCGGCCGGTCTGACCGGGGGGGATCCAAGGGGCGTGCCAGGGAGCAAGAGTCATATAAAACATTAATTAACAACAAGATGTGTCAGGGCTCGGGGTCGCGGCCTTGCCACAGGATCCCGCGCCTCACGAAATCCCGCGACCAGGTCCGGCGCTATCCGCGGCCGCCGGTCAGGCCGCCCGCCGGCCGCCGAACCAGCCCTCGGTCCGCAGGCAGAACCGCACCAGCATCAGCATCACCGGCACCTCGATCAAAACACCCACAACCGTGGCCAACGCGGCTCCTGAGGACAGGCCGAACAGCATCGTCGCCGTGGCGATGGCCACCTCGAAGTGATTGGATGCGCCGATCATGGCCGCAGGCGCCGC
>JACZKN010000123.1 GCA_014859985.1 Candidatus Krumholzibacteriia bacterium
CGGCAAACGGGGTTGGGGCAGAAGGGCGGGCGCCAGTCGGGGTGGTGCTGTTGGGGGGTGAACATGGCCGGGCCGGTTGCAGGGACCGGGCCGGACACATTTTAAGCGGCACAACCCAATACCTGCGCTCCGGTGGGTCCCAGCTGCGCCGCCAGCAGCGGCCGGGGTGGCGTACCTCGGCCGTGGCCAGCCCGCCGTCCAACCGGCGTCAAGTGCCCCGGCCCCGCAGCCTCCCCGCTTCCCTACTTCCGCCCCTTGCCCGCCCGCAGGAAGGCGAGATAGTCGAGCATCTCCTGGAGGTTCCTGTTCTGGGCCCAGCGGCCGTCGGCGAACACGCCGTAATCCGCGCCGCCCATGGCGGAGGCGAAGCGCACCGAGTTGCCGTAGAAGAGCCACTGCTCGACCCACTTGAGCTCGATGGCCTCGTCGAAGGGGTTCGCGCCCTGCGGGATCCCCTCGGCAAGCCCCTCGGCCCAGGCCTGGCTGAGTATCCTCGTGGCCTGCAGGGTCATGTGGTTGGTGGTCTCGATGGCCTTGTCCAGGCGCAGGAAATGGCCGTCGACCCACTGCCGGCCGTGACAACCGAGGCAGACCGCCTCCATCCTGGCCTGACGCGCCGCCATCTCGTCAGCGTCGATGAGGAACGCGCTCACCGGCGTCCCGTCCAACTCGGTGGGCAGGTTCAATCCGGCGGCGTTGACGATGGCGGCGGTGCCGGCCGCGATGGGGTGGGGGTGGGCATACGGCAGGCCGAAGATCCGCCAGGGCAGCCGGTCGTTCATGCGGTGGCTCCGGGTGGCGAGCACTTCCCCTTGATCATCGACCACTTCGCTCGCGTGACAGGTGGCGCAGGTGGGCGCGGTGAAATCCTCGCCGACAGTCCACGGGACCGCCTGGTAGTCCCAGTCCTTGTCCAGCGACTTCTGGATCTTCCCGTGGACGCTGACCTCGTAGACCTTGTAGGCCGGCACGTCCGGCCCCTTGTGGCACTGGGCGCAGGTATAGGGCTTGCGGGCCATCTCGATCGAGAACCGGTGCCGGGTATGGCAGGCGGAACAGGCGCCCTTGCTGCCGTCCGGATTGAGCCTGCCGACGCCGCCGTTGGGCCAGTTGGAAAGGAGGGGAAACTCCATCTCGCCCATGTCCGTATCGCGGGTCCCGGTGCCGACGACCTTGACATCGGTGCCGTGGCAGGAGAGGCACGATTCGGCGTCGCTGACCGGGTCGGAGCCATGGAAGGCCATCGCGCCCTGCTCGTACACGTGCATGCCGTTGGTGCTGTCGACCATCATCCGGTAGACCGGGTTGTCGACCAGGTTGCCGTGGGCCTGCCCCATCAGGTTGTCGGCGAACTCCCCGACCTCGACGGGGTGGCAGCCGGCGCAGTCGGCCGGGGAGACCACCGTGTGGATGACGTAGCCGTTGTG
Source organism: Candidatus Krumholzibacteriia bacterium (assembly GCA_014859985.1). Lineage (GTDB taxonomy): Bacteria > Krumholzibacteriota > Krumholzibacteriia > LZORAL124-64-63 > LZORAL124-64-63 > JACZKN01. The sequence continues at coordinate 1,428 of JACZKN010000123.1, forward strand.
CTCGAAACTGTCCGGATGCTCGGCGGCATTCATGGTGTGGCACTCGGCGCAGCCGACCACGGTTTCGGCCAGCCCGGCGGGCACCGACTCCGTCGAGATCCGGCGCTGCCGCGGCTCCTGGGCGAGCGCAGCGGCCGGCGTGACCCTCGCGTGACGGCTGCCTCGCCAGTCGGCGACGATCCCCGGCGTGATGATCGCGTGGCAGTCGATGCAGGCCTGGGTGTCGGCGCTGGGCTCGGCGGCGGTCGCGCGGACCGGCGAGGCGATCAACACGCAGAACCCGAGAAGATGCATGAGGGGCGACAGGCGCAGGCAAACCGCGGTCGACATCGCTTTCTCCTCTCGGCAGGGCTGTGCGACTTCATTTCTTCAACGATCGTCTCCTGCAGTGTAGCAGGCCGGCTCCTGCTTTTCTCCATGTGTGTTCGTCACGAGAAAGAGACGGATGGGGAACCACCGGATCCGTCGCGAAGTACCGACAGGACGCTGCGCCGTTCGTCCGCGGGCGGATCGGGTGCGCTGGCGGGCACTGGCAGCGCCGTCCACTCCCGCGCCTGCTCGAGCACCCGCGGCGTCGACCCGGCGGGGCCCGCGCTGGCGATCACCGCTCAGGGACGGCCGGGCGCAGTACCTGACGATCCGCTCCAGGCAGTGGCGGTCCCAGCCCGGCCCAGTCACCGACGCGTCCACCGACCTGCCGCCGGCGTCAGGTCGACCGCCGGGTGGGAGACCGCACCGCCCTTGTCGTCGGCGCTGAACACGCCGTCGGTGACCAGCACGTGGAAGTGGACGTGGCTGACCCAGGAACACCGTCAGCAGGCCGCTGACGACTTCGGGGTGGCAACGCTTCGCGATCCCGCCTGTGGCGATGGCTGGCGCACTAGTCAGCGCACCCGCCTGGGCACCGACAGCACCCACTGCCGGAACGGCACCCCCGGCAGCACCGTGTCCACCAGGTGGGCGGCGGTCTCGACCATGCGGCGTGTGCCGGACGACGGGCACGAGGCCGTCATCGTGCCCGGCGGTCGCCGGGCAGGACTCCAGGTGCTCCCGCACCACCCGGCGCGGGTCCGTGCGCTCGGACCGTCGCGGCCGGTCGACATCAGGGCCCGCAGGAGGGCTGGGAACGGGAAGGCGGAGGGGCGGGGCCGCGATGTCAGCTCAGGACCAGTGCCGGATCAGGGCGGCAGCGCCCGCGTCACTCCAACTCCCGGTCCAGGTACCCCGAATAGTCCTTCAGGATGGGCTCGTAGGCCTGCCCCAGCAGCGGCGACGAGATCAGGAAATCCGCGGTGGAGCGGTTGCAGGCCACCGGCACGTTGCACACCACCGAGATGCGCAGCAGCGCCTTGACGTCCACGTCGTGAGGCTGCGCCTCCATGGGATCCCAGAAGAAGATGAGGATGTCGATGCGCCCCTCCGCGATCATCGCCCCCAGCTGCTGGTCCCCGCCCAGGGGCCCCGAGCGCAGCCGCATGATCCGCGCCGCCGGGCCGCCATCGCTTTCCTCGACCTGTTTGTCGGCCAGCGTCTGCTCGATGAGGCGGCCCGTGGTGCCGGTGCACACCAGGTCGTGGCCCCGCAGGGTGCCGTGGTTGTACTGCACCCACTCGGCCAGGTCCTTCTTGCGGTTGTCGTGGGCCACCAGGGCGATGGACTTGCGCTTGTTCATGGGATCGATCCCCTCGGTCGGGTGTTTCTCAGGCCGCCCCGCGCGGCCGCAGGCTGCGCCACAGCGCCACCAGGAAGACCCCCAGCGTGATCCCCATGCCGCCGTGGACGACGGCGTACAGGACGTAGCGCACCACGTGCACCCCGCCCAGGAAGCCGGCGTCCACCACCGCCAGGTCCGTCTGGCCGCCGCGCACCGCCAGCAGGATGTGGTAGCCCTTGATCAGCTGCAGCGCGACGGCCGCGGCCGCGCAGGGCAGGTAGCCCGCCGTCAGCCAGGCCAACCCCCGCGGCCCCACCTCGCGGCCGCCGGCCTGGCGGGCCATCAGCAACGCCGCGCCCATGACCAGCGGCAGGATCACCGCCATCACGAAGATGTGCCCGTGCACCAGGGACAGGATGAAGACGGCGTCGAGGCGCAGGCCGCCTCCGGCCTCGGCGAAGCTGAGCTTCTTGGCCGACTCCTGGAAGGCGATGCCCACCAGCAGGCCCACGAACGCCATGACGACGGCATAGCGGATCACCAGCAGCAGGGCGCGGCGGTAGTGGCCGGGCAGGGGGGTGGTGGTCAGGGTCATGGCTTCACGGCTCCCGGTTCGGGGACGCCCCGACGGCGGCGGCATGGCTGCGCGCAACGTACAGCAACAGCAGGCCGGCGTCGAGTCACTGCCCACCGCATTGACGAAATCCTCACCCGCGCCTAGTGATGTCTGCGGGAGCGGTGGCCATCCGGCAGAAACGAGGCGCGGCATGCGTTGGCAGGGTCGCAGGGGCAGCGGCAACGTCCGCGATCGGCGCGGCGCCGGCCCCGCCGTGATCGGCGGCGGCCTCGGCGGCACGGGCCTGATCGTCCTGGTCGTCTACATGCTGCTGGGCGGCGACCCCTCCGCGATCCTGCCCGGACAGGGGACCGGGCTGCAGACCGGCGGCAGCGACCGTCCGGTCGACGCCTCCAGCGACGAACTCTCGCAGTTCGTCTCGGTGGTGCTGGCCGACACCGAGGACGTCTGGCGCGAGCTCTTCGCCGAGCGCGGCCTCCGCTACGCGGAGCCGACCCTGGTGATCTTCAGCGGCCAGGTGGGTTCGGCCTGCGGCTTCCAGAGCGCCGCGGTCGGCCCCTTCTACTGCCCGGGCGACGGCACCGTCTACATCGACCTGTCCTTCTACGACACCCTGCACCGCCGCTTCGGCGCCGCGGGCGACTTCGCCCAGGCCTACGTCATCGCCCACGAGGTGGGCCACCACGTGCAGAACCTGCTGGGCATCTCGGACGAGCTGGACGCCCGGCGGCAGCGGGCGGGTCAACGCGAAGCCAACGAGCTGTCGGTGCGCCTGGAACTGCAGGCCGATTTCCTGGCCGGCGTCTGGGCCCACCACGCGCAGCGCCGCTTCGACATCCTCGAGCCGGGGGACATCGCCGAGGCCCTGGGCGCCGCCAACGCCATCGGCGACGACAACATCCAGCAGCAGACCCAAGGCCGGATCGCTCCGGACACCTTCACCCACGGCACCGGGGAACAGCGCGTCCGCTGGTTCACCCTCGGCTTCGAGACCGGCGATATCGACCAGGGCGATACCTTTGCCGCGCAGCGGCTCTAGGGTCCGGCTTGCGCATGGGCAGCGACATGTGGTAGAATTTTTGCCACTTCAACCTGGGCCAGCGCGACGGATCCGGCGTGGCGTGCGGGAGATGGAGTTCCGACCTGACCCGCGGGAGACGACCGATCATGGGGCGCCGTTGCCAGTGCCTGCACCCGAACAGGGTGTTTTTGGTGGTAATTCTCCTGATTGCACTTTTGGGCCTGGCCGCAAACGCGGGCACCTTAACGCCCCTGCGCCATCAGGACACCGTTGTCCGGATTCACGCCGCGCGGGAACAGTCCCCTCTTTGGGTCGACGGCCCAACGCTGACGCCCCAGGCCCTGGCGATGCTGCACCAGATCGCCGCCGCCGGGGACGACGGCCTGGAACCCGCCGACTACCACCTGCGGGAATTGATGACCCTGCTGGCCTTCGTGGCACCGGTGGGAGAGCCGGTCTGGGCCGACGCCGAAGCCGGCAGCCGGGCAGAGGACCTGCTGACGGACGCCTTCCTCGGCCTCGGCGTGGACCTGGCGCGCGGGCGCCTGGAACCCGGCGCCCTCTGGAAAGCCTGGTCCCCGGCCGGGGTGCGTCCCGGCCCCCTGCCCCGGCTGGCGGACGTTGCCATCGGCCTGCCCGGCGCGGCGCCGGTCCGGAGCGGCGCTGCCGCCGACACGCTGCTGGCCGCGCTGGAAGGTTGCCGCCCCACCCAACCCGGGTACCGGGAGTTGCGCGGGGCGCTGACAGACCTGCGGAACATCGCCGCCACGGGCGGCTGGCCGACGGTCGCGGACGGCCCGCTGCTGCGGCCGGGTGACCA
>JACZKN010000124.1 GCA_014859985.1 Candidatus Krumholzibacteriia bacterium
GCCGCCGGTCGGCGCCGCCCGGCGGCTGGGCGACGGTCAGCGTGTCGGCGCGGGCGATCAGGGCGGCCGCGTTGGTCATGTCCCCGGCGGCGAGGGCGAGCTCCGCCAGCACCGTCAGCGGCCGCGCCGTGTAGACGTGACCGGCGGGGAACGCCGCTTCGAGATCGCCCAGCGCCTGCCGGGCCAGGGCCGCGGCCTCCCCGGGCCGGTCCCGCTCCAGGCACAGGCGCGCGAGGTTGGTACGGGTCACCGCGGTCCAGGGATGGCCGGCGTCCAGGGCCGCGGCCATCACGCCGATGGCCTCGCGGTAGAGCGTGTCGGCCGCCGCGTGCTGGCCCAGCCGCCAGCGGCAGAAGGCCGCGCCGTTGGTGATCAGCCCCCAGTTCACGTGGTCGCGGCCCAGGCTGCGGGCGACGATGCCGCGCGCCTGCTCGTAGTGCCCGAGGGCCTCGGCGTGGCGTCCGACGGCGCTCTCGGTCTCGGCCAGGTTGTTCAGGGTCACCGCGAACTCGGGGTGGTCGGGGGGATAGACGCGCTCGTAGATGGCCAGGGCCTCGGTGAACGCGGTCGCCGCGTCGGCGGGGCGCCCCAGCGCCGTGCGCACCGCGCCCAGGTTCTGGGCGCACTCCGCGCTCAGGGCGTGGGCGTCGCCCAGGGCATCGAGGGACCGCCGCCGGGCCTCGGCCATCAGCGATTCGGCGGCCGCATAGGAGCCCTGGCGGTAGAACACCGTCCCCAGTTGGGCTCGGCTCTGGATCTGCAGCACCGGGTCCGGGTCGCGGCCGCCGTCGGCCTGGGTCACTGCCTCCTGTGCGGCGGCCGCCGCTTCGTCCAGCCGAGACTGCTCGGCCCGCAGCCGCGACAGGTTCAGGTAGGCGCCGGCCTGCAGCGGACCGGGCGTCGCCACCCAGGCGGGGACCAGGAGGCTGTCGACGGCCGCCAGATCGCCCCGCTTCAGGGCCAGGTCGGCCTGCCGGACCGCGACCGCCGCCAGCCGGTCGGGGCCGGCCGCCACGCCACCCGCGTACAATGCGCGCGCGGCCTGCAGGTGCCGGTCGCCCTGGTCGAACAGGCCGAGGTTCACGTAGGCGTTGCCGATGGTCAGGTGCAGGGCGGCGGCGACGTCCGGCTCGCCGTCCAGTTCACGTTCCAGGCGGGCGGCGGCCTCGTCCAGGGTCTGGCGGACGGTGAGGTCGGTGCGGGCGCCGCTGCTCATGGGATCGACCGCCGCCAGCAGCCCGTCCAGGAAACCACTGACCCGCTCGGCGGTGGTGCGGTCGCGCACGGCGTCGCGGCGCGCGGCCTCGGCCTGGGCGTAGAGGGTGAACCCGGTGACCGCCGCGCCCGCCAGGGCTAAGACCGCCACCAGGGCCAGGGCCACCGCCGCCGCGTGGCGGCGCACGAACTTCCCGGCCACGTAGCCGAAGGAATCGCCCCGGGCCAGCACCGGCCGCCCGTCCAGGTAGCGCTCCAGGTCCTCGCGCAGGGCCTCGGCCGAAGGATACCGGCGTTCCGGGTCCGTGCGCAGCGCCGCCAGCACGATCGTGTCCAGGTCCCCGCGCAGCTGCCCCGACGGCACCGGCGCCAGCGTGGCCGCGTCGCTGGGCCGCCGGGGCGCGGTCGTGGTGATCTCGCGCTCCAGTTCCCAGCGCCGCCGGCCGGCGTGGGGCAACCGACCGGTCAGCACCCGGTAGGCGAGCACGCCCAGGGAGTAGACGTCGCTGGCCAGGGACAGGGGCTCGCCCCGCAGCTGCTCCGGGCTGGCGTAGGCGGGCGTCATGCGCTCCAGGCCGGGCAGGGTCAGTTCGGCCTCGTCCTCGACCGCGTCCAGGGCCCGCGCGATGCCGAAGTCGATGAGGCGGGGCCGGCCCTCGGCGTCCACGAGCACGTTGGCCGGCTTCAGGTCCCGGTGGATGACCGAATGGCGATGGAGGTGGCGCACCGCCTCGCAGACCCGGATCAGCAGCCCCACGCGGGCCCGGGCGTCCAGGCCGTGCGCGTCGCACCAGGCGTCCAGGGGCCGGCCGTCCACGTGCTCGACGACCAGGTAGGGCACGCCGGCGTCGGTGACCCCGCCCTCGATCAGCCGCGCGATGCCCGGATGGTCCAGCCCGGCGAGCACCCGGCATTCGTTGCGGAAACGGCGCATGGCGTCCGGCGCCAGGATGGACGCACGGATGATCTTGACCGCCACCGTCTGCTCGGCGCCCGCCACGTCGCGGTCCGCCAGCCAGACGTCGCCCATGCCGCCGCTGCCCAGCAGGCGGTGCAGGCGCCAGCCGCCGACCAGCTGGCCGGCCAGGGAGTCGACCGCCGCCGCCGCATCCACCGCATCCGCCGCGAGCCCGGCCGTGCCAAGGTCCGCGGGGTGGGCCAGGAAGTCGCCGCTCGCCAGCCAGGCAGCCAGCAGGGAGGCGACCTCGGCCCGCAGGGCCCCGTCGCCGCCGCACAGCTCGTCCAGGCGCGCGGCCCGGGCGGCCGGCGCCAGGTCGACCACCTCGTTGAAGATCTCGTCGGGCGGCAGGGGGCGGTCAGTCACCTCGGTGGTCCTCGGCGGTCGGTCGGGCGTCGGGTTCCCCGCTCAGGGCCCGGAACAGCCAGGCCCGGGCGTACCGCCAGTGGCGCTCGACCGTGCGGGTCGAGACGCCGAGGGCGGCGGCGATCTCCTCGTGGCTGAAGCCGCCGAAGTGCCGCATCTCCACGACCTGGGCCTTCAGCGGATCCTCCTGCTTCAGACGCGACAAGGCGTCGTCCAAAGCGACAAGCTCCGTGTCGGGCGCGGCCGCCGGCGCGTCGATGCCCGTGCGCAGGACGGTGTGGTGGGCGCCGCCGCCCCGCTTGGCCCGCAGGCGGGCGCGGGCATGGTCCACCAGCAGGCGCCTCGTGGCCCGGGCGGCGACGGCGAAGAACTGGACGCGGTTCTGCCACTCGACCTGCTGCTGTCCGGCCAGCTTGAGGTAGACCTCGTTGGCCAGCGCGGTGGCCTGCAGGGTATGGTCGGCGCGTTCGCCCCGCAGCTGGTTGCGGGCGATGCCGCGCAGCTCGTCGTAGACCAGGGCGTACAGGCGCTCGGCGGCGTCGGCATCGTCCCGGCTGGCACGCAACAGGAGGGTGAACCCGGTGGCGTCGTTCATGGTCGCTCCGGCCCCGCCGCCTCCCGCTGCAGCACCGCCCACGCCTGTTGGACGTGCCGCCGCTCGGTCCTGGTCTGCCCCACCGCCAACCGCAGGGTGGTCACGCCGTCCAGCTTGGTCAACGTCAGGTAGGTCGTGCCCTCGGCGTTGATCCGGTCCAGCAGCGCCTTGTTCAAACGGTTGCAGGTCTCGAGGTCCGCGCCCGCGGGCCGCAGGCGGAAGCACACCGTGTTCAGGGGCACCGGCGCCAGGCGCTCCCAGCCGTCGGCGGCGTCGATCCAGCCGGCGAACTCCCGGGCCAGGGCGATGTGCGCGGCGACCATCTCCCTGAGCCGCCGTGCCCCGAAGCTGCGCAGCACGAACCACAGCTTCAGCGCCCGGAAGCGCCGGCCCAGGGGCACGCCCCAGTCGCGGAAGTTGCGCACGACCGCGTCCTGGTCGGTCTTCAGGTACTCGGGGTCGATGGCCAGGGTGCGCTCCAGGTGGGCCGGGTTCTTCACGTACCAGGCCGAGCAGTCGAAGTTGGTGAACATCCACTTGTGGGGGTTGAAGACCAGGGAGTCGGCGTGCTCGACGCCGTCCAGGATCCAGCGCAGCTCCGGCAGGATGGCCGCCGTGCCCGCCAGGGCCGCGTCCACGTGCAGCCACAGCCCGTGCCGCGCGGCGATGGGGCCGATGGCGGGCAGGGGGTCGATGGCCGTCGTGCCCGTGGTGCCGACGGTGGCGACCACGCAGCAGGGCACCAGGCCCGCCGCCAGGTCCGCGGCGATGCGCCGCTCCAGGTCGGCCGGGTCCATGGCGCGGTCCCGGTCCAGGTCCACCAGCACCACGTTAAGGTCGCCGAAGCCGGCCAGCCGCGCGCCCTTGACCACCGAGCTGTGGGCGTCCCGGGACGCGTAGATGCGCAGGCGCCCGGCGGCTGCGAAACCGTCGGCGTTGACCTTGTACCCGGTGGCGCGTTCCCGGGCGCAGACCAGGGCCGTCAGGGTCGCGGTGGACGCCGTGTCCTGGATGCAGCCGTGGAACCCCGGCGGCAGGCCCACCAGGTCGGCCAGCCAGCCCATGACCACCTGTTCCAGCTCGGTCGCCGCCGGGCTGGTCTGCCAGAGCATGGCGTTGACGCCCAGCCCGGCCGAGAGCAGCTCGCCCAGGATGGACGGGTAGCTGTTGGTGGCCGGGAAATAGGCGAAGAAGCGGGGGTGGTTCCAGTGGGTGACCCCCGGCAGGATGTCCCGGCGGAAGTCCGCCAGGATGGCGTCCATGGGCTCGCCCTCCTCGGGGGCGGCGCGCGGCAGGCGCGCGGCGACGGCGCCGGGTGCGCAGCGGGCCATCACCGGCAGCTCCTCGTTGGTCTCCAGGTACTGGGCGATCCAATCGACCAGGTCGTGGCCGTGGCGGCGGAAGTCGGCGGCGTCCATGGGTCCTCCAAAGGGCAAGCGCTGCGGGTTCCAGCGGCGCCCAGCATACACGAATCCGGACCGGTCGGCCCGGTCCGGATCGTTGTTCCCGCCCTGCGGCTGCCGCTAGACGCCGACCTGGGGCTCGGGCGTCCGCTCAGGATCGTTCAGCATGAAGATGTTGGGACGCGGGCCGTCCGCGACGGCGGGGGCCGAACCCTCGTCGGGCGCGGCCTCGGCCGGTGCCTGGACCGCGGGTTCCGCGCCGGCGTCCGGCTCCGGGACCGTGCCGACCGAGGCGCCGAAGCTGGCCGCGGCGTCGTCCAGGGCCGGGTCGATGGGCACCTCCGCTCGGGCC
>JACZKN010000125.1 GCA_014859985.1 Candidatus Krumholzibacteriia bacterium
GGTGGTGCAGCGCATGGCCGACGCCCGGGTCGCCGGCGTGGTGCAGACGGTGAACGTGGCCCGGGGCGACCTGGGCGAGCTGGTGGTCAACGCCGGCCTGGGCCTGGGCGAGGGCGTGGTCGCGGGCGCGGCCGCGGCCGACCTGGTGACGGTGCTCAAGCCCGCCGGCGGCGACGGCGGCGGCGACGAGCCCCTGCGCTTCACCTACCTCGTCGCCGACAAGCCCGTGCAGGTGGTGCGCGACGAGCGCCGCGGCTCGGGCACCCGCCTGGTGGAGACCCTCTACCACCAGCGCCTGCGGCCGGCCCTGGAGTACGTGGAACTGGACGAGCTGGTGCGCCGCTGCCTGCAGCTGGAGCGCGCCTACGGCTACCCCCTGGACCTGGAGTTCGCCGTGGAGGGCCAGCGCCTGTGGCTGCTGCAGGCCCGGCCCATCGGCACCTTCTGGGGCGAGTTCACCGAGAGCCTCGCCCGCCATCCCCTGGCCGCCGCACCCCGCGGCGGCCGCCGTCTTCGACCGGGAGCGAACCCGTGATCCGCAAACAGGATTCCCTGCAGTACCACGCCGGCGACCGGCCGGGCAAGATCGGCGTCATCGCCACCAAGCCCTGCCTGACCCCGCGCGAGCTGCGCCTGGCCTACCTGCCGGGCGCCACCTTCCCCGCCGAGGAGATCGCCCGGGACCGCGCGGCGGTGTTCAAGTACACCTCGCGCGGCAACCTGGTGGGGGTGGTCACCGACGGCTCGGCGGTGCCGGGCCTGGGGGACGTGGGTCCCTACGCGGCCAAACCCATGCAGGAGGGGATCGCCATCGTCTACAAGCGGCTGGCGGACATCGACGTCTTCGATCTCGAGCTGCAGGCCGGCGACCTGGACGGCTTCGTCGCGGCCGTGCGCCTGCTCGAGCCGACCTTCGGCGGCATCAACCTCAAGGACATCGCCGCGCCGCGGGGGCTGGAGCTGTACGACCGCCTGCGCGGGTTGCTGGAGATCCCCGTCTACCACGAGAACCTGTACAGCACCGCGGTGGTGGCCGCCGCCGCGCTGATCAACGCGCTGGAGCTGGTGGACAAGCGCATCGCGGACGTGCGCGTGGTCATCTGCGGCGCCGGCACCGTGGGCCTGGGCTGCGCGCGCCTGCTGCGGCGCCTGGGCGTGGCGCCCGGGCGGATGCTCATGTACAACGTCGACGGCCTGGTGCACCCGGCGCTCGCGGGCCTGCACCCGCACCAGCGCGAGTTCGCCGTGGAGTCGCCGCTGCGCACCCTGGCCGAGGGCGTGGCCGGGGCCGACGTGCTGATCGGCGCCTCCGCCGGCGGCGTCTTCACCATGGAGATGATCCGCGCCATGAACCGCTTCCCGGTGGTCTTCGCCCTGGCCACCCCCGAGCCGGAGATCCGCTACGAGGACGCCCGCGCCGCGCGCCAGGACGTGATCGTGGCCACGGGCCTGGGCCCGGACCCCAACGCGGTGCTGGACGTGCTCAGCTTCCCCTACATCTTCCGCGGCGCCCTGGACGTGCAGTCCGTCAGCATCAGCGAGGGCATGATGCTGGCCGCGGCCCGCGCCCTGGCCGAGCTGGCCCGCGAGGAGGTGCCCGAGGAGGTGGAGCTGGCCTACGGCGGCGGCCGCCTGGCCTTCGGGCCCGAGTACCTGCTGCCCAAGCCCATCGACCCGCGCATCTTCGTGCGCGAGTCGGCGGCCGTGGCGGCGCAGGCGGTGAAGGAGGGCCTGGCCGCCCAGCCGGTGGAGCCGGCCGAGTACGTGGGCCGCCTCTCGGTGCGCCTGGGCACCGGGCGCGAGAAGATGCGCGAGCTGACCATGCGCGCCCGCCGCTCCTGCCCCCGGGTGGTCTTCACCGAGGGCACCAGCGAGACGATCCTGCGCGCCTGCGGCATCCTGCTGGACGAGGGCATCGCCCGGCCGGTGCTGCTGGGTCCGGTGCGGGAGATCCGCCGCCGCATCGACACCCTGGGCCGCGACCTGGCGGGCGCCGAACTGGTGGACCCGGTGCGCGACCCGCGCTTCGAGGCCTATGCCGAAGAGTACTTCCGCATGCGCCGGCGCCAGGGCGTGATCCGCGCCGCGGCGCGCGAACGCCTGCGGGTGCCCGACCGCTTCGGCGCCATGATGGTGCACCTGGGCCACGCCGACCTGATGATCGCCGGCGCGTCCACCCACTTCGCCGAGACCCTGCAGGTCATCCTCGAGGTGATCGGCCCGGCCCCCGGCATCAGCCGCGTCTCCAGCCACCACCTGGTGCTGATGCAGAAGGAGGCGGTGCTGCTGGCGGACTGCGCCGTGAACGTCGATCCCACGGCCGAGCAGCTGGCCGAGATCGCCCTGCTGGCCGCCACCACCGGGCGCGCCCTCGGCCTGGAGCCGCGGGTCGCCATGCTCTCGTTCTCCAACTTCGGCAGCAACGACCACGAGGCGGCCCGCAAGGTGCGGCGCGCGACGGCCCTGGCCAAGGAACGCGCGCCGGACCTGGAGATCGACGGCGACCTGCAGCTGGCGACGGCCCGGGGCCGCGCCCTGCGGGAGGAACTGTTCCCCTTCGCCGAACTGACCGACGACGCCAACGTGCTGGTCTTTCCGGATCTGCAGGCCGGCACCCTGACCATGCAGGCGCTGCACAGCATGGTCGGGGCGGTGTCGGTGGGCCCGCTGCTGATGGGCGCGCGCCTGCCGGTGCACCTGGTGCAGTACGGCGCCACCGTGGAGGAGGTCGTCAACCTCGCGACCGTCGGCGTGGTGGAGGCCATGGGCGAATAACCCCCGCCGGCGTGGTGCGACGACCCGGGTTGCAGTAGTGTATCCGGCATACGGACCCCGACCGGTCCGCGGAAAGGCAGGCGACCGTGAGCACTGGGCAGGAATCGGGCAAGGCCGCGGGCCGGAGCCGGCGGCGGGGCAGGAAGCTGGCCATCCGGCTGGCCGTCGTGGTAGGCGTGCTGGTGGTGCTGGCGGTGGTGGCGCGCCTGCTGGTGCCCGCCGGCGCGGTGCGCGACCTGGTGGCGGCGCGCCTGACCGAAAGCCTGGGC
>JACZKN010000017.1 GCA_014859985.1 Candidatus Krumholzibacteriia bacterium
GTTCATGCCGCTGCCCTTGGGCACCTCGACGGAGTGGAACACGCTCAGGTCGACGTTGATGGGATCGGCCGGGTAGTCCCCCACCATGCCGTAGTTCCAGAAGACGGTGCGTATGTTGTTGGCGTCGTGCTGGCCGAGCGCGCCGGCCAGCACGACGCCAACAACATACGCACCGTCTTCTGGAACTACGGCATGGTGGGGGACTACCCGGCCGATCCCATCAACGTCGACCTGAGCGTGTTCCACTCCGTCGAGGTGCCCAAGGGCAGCGGCATGAACTACAGCGACGGCATCACGCCCTTCGTGCTGGCGAAGATCACCCAGGGCGACGGCTCGACGGCCTACATCATGGAGACGGGCTTCCGCGAGCGCCAGGGCACCAGCCCCTACAACGCCCGGGTTATGCGCTTCGAGCCCCGCCCCGGCTATTTCCAGGCGGACGCGGGGCTGAATCCCGGGCGCTCGCCGGCCTTGAGCAACGATCCGCGCACCTGGCCGGACTTCTGGCCCGACCGCCTGGACGACCAGGACGATCCCGGCTGGCCCGGCTCCTGGAACGGCTACTTCGGCAAGCAGATCGTGGCCGACCAGGAAAGCTACATGGTCCTGGACGACCAGTACTACGACGCCTGGAACTTCTTCCCGGACAACCGCGACTCCACGCGCCGGGGCCTGGGCCTGCGCATCGAGGTGCGCGGCTTCCAGTGGGCCAACCCCCAGGCGCGCAACGTGATCTTCTGGCACTACGACATCACCAACGAGGGCACCACCGACTTCGACGACAACATCGTCTTCGGCCTGTACATGGACTCGGGCGTGGGCGGCTCGGCCCTGTCCTGCGACGGCATCCCCGAGTCGGACGACGACAACGCCTTCTTCTCCCGGGAGTTCGAGGGGCAGATCATCAACCTGGTCTACACCTGGGACAACGGCGGCCACGGCGTGGACCTGAGCAGTTCCTGCGCCCGCACGGGCTACCTGGGCTACGCCTACATGGAGACGCCGGGCAACCCCACCGACGGCCTGGACAACGACGAGGACGGCATCACGGACGAGCGCCGGGACAGCGGGCCGGGCGTGCCGATCATCGGCCAGGAGGCCATCGCCGCCCACGTCGCCGCCAACTACGACCTCGCGCGTTTCGAGGCCCACTACGGCCCGCTGGAGGATAGGCCGGCCTACCGCGCCGGGCTCTGGTGGACCGGCGACGAGGACCTGGACTGGACCGTCGAGAACCACGACCTGGGCGCCGACGGCCTGCCCGACACCGGGGACACGGGCGAGGGTGACGGCATGCCGACGGCCGGCGAGCCCAACTTCGACGGCACCGACCTGGACGAATCGGACCAGATCGGCCTGACCGGCTTCAAGATCAACCGCATCCGTCCCGGCCAGGGCAATCCCAGCCAGGAGACCGACGGCATCGTCTTCTTCACCGACGCCAACAACTGGCCCGAGCGGCTGTTCAACCAGTTCTCGAACCCGGACCCGGCGGCGCGCTTCGACGAGCCGCTGGCCTCCAACTACAACATCGGCTTCCTGTTCGCGTCGGGGCCGTTCCGGCTGGCGGCGGGCCAGACCGAGCGCTTCAGCCTGGCCCTGGCCTACGGCGCGGACCTGCAGGAGCTGGCGCGCAACACCCGGACCGTGCAGCAGATCTACAACGCCAACTACCGCTTCGCGGTGCCGCCGTCGCTGCCCACGGTCACGGGCGAGACGGGCGACGGCTACGTGCGGCTGTCCTGGGACGACCTGGCCGAGCGCAGCACCGATCCGGTGACCGGCGAGGCCGACTTCGAGGGCTACCGGATCTACCGCTCCACGGACCCGGACTTCCGCGACCCCCGCGCGGGCGACCTGGGCACCGTGGGCAACGGCGTGCCCATCGCCCAGTTCGACCTCATCAACGGCGTCGGCGGCTTCTCGGCCCAGACCGTCGACGGCGAGGCCTACTACCTGGGCGCCGAGACGGGGCTCACCCATACCTGGACCGACTACAGCGTCACCAACGGCCAGCAGTACTACTACGCCGTGACGGCCTACGACCGCGGCTCGGAGGCGTTCGGCTTCTACCCGTCGGAGAACGCCATCACGCCCTCGCGGACCCCGCGCGGCGGCCTCGTGCTGCCGACGAACGTGGTTGCGGTGCGGCCGAACCCGCGGGTGCTGGGCTACGTCCCGGCGTCGGCCGACACGGCCGCCGCGGTGGCCGGCCGCGGCTCGGGCAGCGTGCAGGTGGAGATCGTCAACTCGGACCTGGTCCCGGACGGCCACGTCTTCCGCCTCGACTTCGCCACGCCGGCTGCGGACAGCCTGCGCGCCTCCAGCTACACCCTGACCAATACCACGACCGGCGAGGTGCTCATCGAGGCCGGCCGGGACCTGGAGGGCCAGGGCATCGGCGCCACCGGCGGCGGGCTGCTGCCCATCATCGGGACGCCCGCGTTCGTGACCGTGGACACCGCGCGCACCGGGCTGCTGGCGGGCAGCACGACCGACGCCGTCGTGGGGGTGGAGTACCAGCCGGTGCTGTCCATCAACCAGCTGCGGCCCGGGTTCCCGGACGACATCACCCTCTTCTTCCACGACACCGTGGTCGACACGGGCCTGGCGACGGGGTTCATCCCGGCGGCCCCGGCCCGCTTCGAGGCCATCGCCTACGGGGTGGACGGCGAGCAGCGCCTGGATTTCATCTTCCGGGACCGGGACGCCGACGGCACCCTCAGCCGCCTGGACGAATGGATCGACGTCGTGACCTACACCGAGGCGGCGCCGGGCGAGCCGCAGAACACCTGGCGGTTCCGCCTCGTCCCCGGCACGGCGGTGCCGGTGCAGCCGCCCGGCCAGGGCGACGCCTACGCCCTGCATCTGGTCCGGCCGTTCAGCGCCGACGACGTGTTCCAGTTCTCGACGCGGGGCGCCTACGTCGACCCGCAGGCGGCCAAGGCCGCCCTGGAGCCCTACGTCGTGCCCAACCCCTACGTGGCCTCGGCGAGCTTCGAGCCGGAACGGTTCGCGGTCTCGGGCCGGGGCGACCGGCGGATCGAGTTCCGCGGCCTGCCGTCGCGGTGCACGATCCGGATCTTCAACGTGCGCGGCGAGCTGGTGCGGACGCTGGAGCACGACGGCTCGTACGACGGATTCGTGGCCTGGGACCTGCGCACCAAGGACAATCTCGACGTGGCCCCGGGCCTGTACATCTACCATGTCGACGGCGGCGACACCGGCAAGTCGATCGGCAAGTTCGCGATCATCAAGTGAGCGCGGGCGACCGCGACGGAAAGCGAGCGGAAGGCGCATGACGGGCGCGAAATCGACACTGCGACGGGGACCGGGGCGGACGGCGGCGGCCGTGCTCGCGGTGGTGCTGGCGGCGGCGGGGCTCGCCGCGGGGCCGGCCCATGCCCAGAGCAAGGCCGGCACGACCGTCGGGGGCTTCCTGCGCATCGAGCCCAACGCCCGCGGGGCGGCCCTGGGCAACGCCGGCTCGGCGCTGCCCGGCGGCATCGAGTCGGCCTGGTACAACTGCGGTGCCATCGGGATGCTCGAGCAGCCGGCGGTGGTCTACTCCCACAGCTTCTGGTTCGCGGACATCGGCTTCAACTACGCCGCCGCCGCGCTGCCGGTGGGGGGCATCGGCAACTTCCTGGTCAGCGTGACGGCGCTGAACTCGGGCGAGATCGACGTGCGCACCGTCGACCAGCCGCTGGGGACGGGCGAACGCTACACCGTGTCGAACACGGCGATCGGCCTGGGCTACGGCCTGCGCATCACCAGCCGCTTCGCCGCGGGCCTGCAGGCCAACTACGCCACCGAGCGCATCTGGCACACGTCCGTCGGCATGGTGACCTTCAACCTCGGCACGGTCTACCGGCTGACCGAGGGCGGCGCGGTGCTCGGCTTCAGCCTGTCCAACCTCGGGGCGCGCGCCTCGTACGACGGCGACGACCTGTCGATCCGCTACGACGCCGATCCGGACGTCTACGGCGACAACAGCGGCCTGCCGGCCGAGCAGTACACCGACAACTTCCCCCTGCCGGGCGTGTTCCGGCTGGGGCTGGGCGTGCCCTACCGCCTGGGCGAGGACAGCGACCTGCTGCTGCTGCTGGAGGCCCTGCACCCCAACGACAACAGCGAGAGCGCGAACCTGGGCGTGGAGTGGGCGTGGAAGGGCCTCTTCGCCCTGCGCGGCGGCTACCAGACCCTGTTCCAGGAGGACCGCCAGCTGGGCCTGACCCTCGGCTTCGGCGTCGGCGGCGTGCTGGGCGGGAACCGCTACCAGGTGGACTACGCCTGGGCGGGGCACCGCTACCTGCAGGATACCCACCGGTTCTCGGTGGTGTTCGCCTATTGAACCAGGCGGCGAAAGAAGTGCCGCCTTGCAGCAAGGATACGGGATGAAGCGCAGACGATACACGCATGAGGGATCCGGACGCGGCGGCGCCCGCCTGCGGGCGGCCGTGCTCGCGGCGGCGGTGTTGCTGCTGGCGGCCAGCGGCGCCGTGGCCGCACCCGCGGGGCGGGCCGCAGGGGACTGGAGCCTGCCGGCGCCCGCGAAGTCCCTGGACACCGAGGCCCTGCTGGATTCCCTGCAGCGCACGGCCTTCCTGTACTTCTGGCAGGAGGCCAACCCCGTCAACGGCCTGATCCGCGACCGCAGCCAGGCCTGGTCGCCGTGCAGCATCGCGGCCCAGGGCTTCGGGATCACCGCCATCTGCATCGGCATCGACCACGGCTGGGTCGGCCGGGAGGAGGGCCGCGCGCGGATCATGCTCGGCATGCAGACCCTCTGGAACGGCCCCCAGGGCGACTCCGTGTACAACGTCAACGGCTACCGCGGCCTGTTCTACCACTTCCTGGACATCAACTCCGGGTACCGCACCTGGGACTGCGAGCTGTCGACCATCGACACGGCGCTGCTGATGATCGGCGTCCTGGACGCGAAGCAGTACTTCGACACCGACGATCCGGGCGACGTCGCCGTGCGCGCCCTGGCCGACTCGCTCTACTACCGCGTCGACTGGGAATTCATGCGCAACAACGGCAACGCGCTGCGCATGGGCTGGAATCCCGAATCCGGCTTCAGCGCCTTCGGCAACTGGATCGGCTACAACGAGGCGATGATCCTCTACATCCTGGCCCTGGGCTCTCCTACCTTCCCGGTGCCGGCGTACACCTGGGACGCCTGGACCAGCGGCTACGACTGGGGCACCCTCTACGGCCAGACCTACGTCTACTTCCCGCCCCTCTTCGGGCACCAGTATTCCCACTGCTGGGTGGATTTCCGCGGCATCCGGGACGCCTACATGCGCGGCCGCGGCATCGACTACTTCGAGAACTCGCGGCGGGCGACCCTGGCCCAGCGCGCCTACTGCATCGCCAACCCGGGGGGCTGGGCGGGCTACGGCGAGAACACGTGGGGCCTGACCGCGTCGGACGATCCGGACGGCTACCTGGCCCACGGCGCCCCGCCCGCGCAGAACGACAACGGCACCATCACGCCGACGGCGGTGGCCGGGTCCATCCCCTTCGCCCCCGAAGTGGTGATCCCGGCCCTGCACAACCTCTACGACTCGTACGGCTTCGTGCTCTGGGGCAAGTACGGGTTCAAGGACGCGTTCAACCTGCAGCGCTTCTGGTGGGGCACCGACTACCTGGGCATCGACCAGGGGCCGATCATCATCATGATCGAGAACCACCTCAACGGCTCGGTCTGGGCGCGGTGCATGGAAAACCCCGACATCCTCAGGGGCCTGGTCCGGGCGGGGTTCACCACGGTTTCGGCCGTCGGGGACGAGACCGGGGCCAGCGGGCCGTTCCTGGACATGGCGCAGAACTCGCCGAATCCCTTCCGTGGCGCGACGACCGTCTCCTACCGGGCACCGCGGGCAGGAAGGGTCACGCTGCGGGTCTACGACCTGCGCGGTCGGTGCGTGCGCACGGTGGTCGATGAACCGGACGCCCCCGGCGTCCGCCGGATCGACTTCGACGCCGAAGGCCTGGCCAGCGGCATCTACTCCTACTGCCTCGAGATGAACGGCCGCCAGGAGTGGAAAAAGTGTACAATCATCAAATGACGCCGGTTAACAGGATGAACCGGACGAGGAGGTGGTCGATCGCAGATGGCTGAAGTCATTGTAAAACAACGGTTTGAGTGAACAGACACAAGCAAGGGAGCAACAATCATGAAGAATCTCAAGAAGTTGGGCCTGATGGGCGGGGTCGCCCTGCTGCTGGTCGTGGTCGGCGGCAGCGCCCTGGCGACGACCGATCCCGGCGGTGCGGTCATCATTCCGCGCGTCTTCAACGACTCGTTCGCCTCGGTCCTGACGACGACCAACAACTACCCGTCGGTCATCGACATCAACGACGTCGCTGCCGGTCCGCTGGGCTGGGCGAACCTGCACGTGTGGCGCATGTCCGACGACGCGACCACCCCGTTCGAGTTCGCCAACACCGACGGCTTCCGGCTCGCGGCCGACCTGACCATCACGGGTGACGGCAAGGCCGAAGCCGGCCTGCAGATCTCGCCCTGGTGGTCCCCGCTGGTGGACGGGCGCTTCAACGTCCGCACGACCGACGGCGAGGTCGCCTGCTTCGGCGGCCGTCTGCCCTTCTACTCCTTCGGCACCGGCCAGTACACCATGGGCCAGACCGTGCGCGTCGAGATCATCTACCGGCCCAACACCGAGATGAACGAGGCGATGCCGGCCACGATCGAGTACATCTACGGCGGCACCTCCAGCGGCCAGATCCCCTTCGACGAGGGCAACCCGGCCGAGGCCGATCCCCACGGCACCTGGGGCATCCTCACCCCCGCCACGGCCGGCGGGCATTTCCAGTTCTTCGACATGGCCAACGACGGCGAAGGCACCAGCATGACCGTCACCTGGGCGAACATCGTGTTCGAGGACCTGGGCTCGGTCGTGCCTGCCGAGGAGGAGAGCTGGAGCGGCGTGAAGGCCCTGTTCCGGTAACAGCCACCTGTCGCACCCTGCACGCGGGGGGCCCGGCCTCGGCCGGGCCCCCCGTTCCGTCGTGCGGCAGCGGTCACCCCCTGTCCCGCTTGACGATCAGCAGCGTCGTGTCGTCCGTCGGCGGCTCGCCGGCGGCGTGGCGGCGGACCTCCTCCATCACCGTGGTGGCGATGAGCGCCGCGCCGGCGTCGCGGTGGTGGCACACCGTCTCCAGCAGCCGCGCGATGCCGAAGGGCTCCTCGCGGCCGTTCTCCATGTCCGTGGCGCCGTCGCTGTAGACCAACAGCATGTCGCCCGGGTCCAGGGCGGCCTCGCCGGATTCGTAGCCGGGGTCGGCCAGGATCCCGGCGGGGATGCCACCCTGGTCCAGCCGGGCGCGCACGCTGCCGTCCCGCGCCAGGATCAGCGGGTGCTCGTGGCCGGCGTTGCAGTATTGGAGGTGGTGGCGCGCCGGATCGAGCACGCAGTAGAAGAGGGTGGCGAAGCGGTCCGCGGCCGTGGAACGGTGCAGCAGCCGGTTGCACCAGGCCATGCCCTGGTGGCAGGGCAGGTCCTGCAGGGCCACGCCGCGCAGGGTGGCCTGGAGGTTGGCCATCAGCAGCGCGGCGGGGATGCCCTTGCCCGACACGTCGCCCAGGGCCAGGCCCCAGCGGCCGTCGTCCAGGGGGATGTAGTCGAAATAGTCGCCGCCCACGTCCCAGGCCGGGCGCGTGGCGCCGGCGATGTCGTAGCCGGGCACCACCGGCGGCGCCACGGGCAGCAGGCCCCGCTGGATGTCCGCCGCGGTCAGCAGGCTGCGCAGCAGGAGGTCCGAGCGCTCCCGGTCGCGCATCCGCTCGAGCACCTGCGCCGACTGCCCGGCGATGATCGCCAGCAGCCGCACGTCGTCCGCATCGAAGCCCCCGCCGCCCTGCTTGTTGCACACGGTCAGCGCGCCCACGACCCGGTCGCCCACGATCATGGGCACGCAGACCAGGTCGCGCAGGTCCGCGTCCAGCCGGGCGCCCTGCAGGCGCGGATCCCCGTGGGGGTCGTCCACCACCACCGGCCGGCGCAGCGCGCCGAGCATGCCCGTGATCGCGGCCCCCAGGGTGAAGTGGCCCGCGTGGTGCCCGACGTTCGTCGCGACGAGGGTCCCGTCGGCGGCCCTCTCGCCGGGCTTGATGGGGTGGATCATGGCCTGCTCGCCGCGCACCGCCCGGGCGGCGTGGTGGACCACCGTCCGCATGATCCCGGCCTCGTCGCCGGCGGCGGCGACGGCCTGCGCCAGGTCGTTCAGGACAGCCAGTTCCTCGACGGCGCGCCGCAGCCGCCGGATCTCCTGTTCGTGATCAGCAGGGTGCCGGGCGCTGTTCATGATCGGCCTCCCCCGGGACCGCGGGACCGGTCCAGCGTAGCACAACCGGAGCAGGGATTGTTGGAACACCCGTTGCAACGCGATCCGCGGATCAGGAGGCCCGGAGCCGTCCGGCGGCGCGCCGCCGGCCCGGGATCCGTTGCCCCGAAAGGCTGACAGCGATGGAAATCACTTTCCGCAAAGGATTTACACGCCTGGAGACCGCCCTCGGCCTCTGCGTCGTCACCGGCATCCTCGTGCTGGTCCTGCCCATGGTGTGGCGGGGAACTGGCCAGGACCGGCAGCGGAGCGCCGTCCATCGGGCCGAGAACCTGGCGGCCGCGGTGCTGGACTACCGTGCCGAGACCGGCCGCTGGCCCGAATCACGCGGGGGTCGCCTGGACGTGGGCTGCCTCACCGAGACCCCGGCCCGCGCTCCCCGGGAGGTGAGCCGTGCCCAGCTCGTCGGGGCCATGGCCGACGACCCCCTGCACGGAACCGGCCGCGTGGCGGCGCCCTGGTTGGACCGGATCCCCATCGATCCTTGGGGCCGGCCCTACCGCGCCCATTTGGCCGGGGCAACCGGCGAGCGGGCCGTCGTGGTGGTCTCCGCCGGCCCCGACGGCGTCTTCCAGACCGACCCCGGCCGGGCCGCGCGCGGCTTCGCCGGCGACGACGTCGGCATCGTGGTCATCGACCAGACCGATGGAGGGCCCCGCCCATGACCGGTCACGCCCCGACCGAGACCGAGAAGTGGCGCACCGTGCGCTTCGACGTGCTCGAGCGCATCGAGGAGATGCCCAGCCTCAGCCGCGTCGTCACCGAGTTCCTGGCCCTCGCGCGCCGGGACGTGTACTCGGCCCGGGACTTCGAGGCGGTGCTGAGCAAGGACCAGGCGCTGGTGGCGCGGCTGTTGAAGCTGGCCAACAGCGGCATCTACGGCCGTTCGCGTACCGTGCGCACCATCCCCGAGGCGGTGGTGCTCATCGGCCTGGAGCACCTGAAGAAGGTGGTCTACGCCGTCAGCGCGGCGGGCCTGATCCGCCACGCCCTGCGCCACTACGGCTACCATCCGGACCAGGGCTTCTGGCTGCACGGCCTGGCCGTGGCCCAGGCCGCCCGCGTGGTGGCCGAGGCCTCGCGGGCCTGCCCGCTGAGCCCGGAGGAGGCCTTCGTGGCCGGCCTGCTCCACGACGTGGGCAAGCTGGTCATCGACGAGTTCCTGGACCTGCCCGCCGGCAGCCGGGCCACCCTGGACCAGGAGCGGGACGCGGTGGGCCTGGACCACGCCGAGCTGGCCGAGTACATCCTGCGCCAGTGGAACCTGCCCGAGGCCATCACCGCCTCCGTGCGCTGGCACCACGACCACACCGCCGGCGGCGACTGGGCCCTGGGTGCAGCCTCCCTGCACCTGGGCGAGGTGATCTGCCGGCACTGGCGCGTGGGCTACGTGCGCCCCATCGACCTGGGCGAGGACGTGCCCCGGGAAGATTGCGCCGGGGTCATGGAGCTGCTGGGCATTCCCGACGCCGCCTGGGGCCAGGTCATCTGGG
Source organism: Candidatus Krumholzibacteriia bacterium (assembly GCA_014859985.1). GTDB lineage: Bacteria > Krumholzibacteriota > Krumholzibacteriia > LZORAL124-64-63 > LZORAL124-64-63 > JACZKN01. The sequence goes on from JACZKN010000017.1 coordinate 9,867, forward strand.
ACATCCGCCAGCGCCTGGTCACCCTCGAAGACACCTACGCGGGAGCATGACGTGCCCCTGGGCTTCACCTTCCTCATGTGCTCGGAGCGGTCGGGCTCGAACCTGATCGCCCGCATGTTCGACGCCCACCCCGACTGCTGCGGGCCGTCGCCCACCCACCTGGTGCGCGTCCTCGCCGAGAATCGCGGCCGTTACGGCGACCTCGACGACGACCGGGCCTGGGGCGAGCTGTGCCGCGACGCCGCGGACCTCCTGGCCACCAAGGTGGGTGCCTGGCAGCGGGAGTGGAGCGCGGCTCAGTTGTCCGCCGCCTCGCCCCGGCGCAGCCTGGCCGCCCTGGTGCGCGCGGTGTTCGCCGCCGAAGCCAAGGCCGCCGGCAAGGGCCACCTGTTCATCAAGGAGAACCACCTCTACCGCTACCTGCCGTTCGTGCTGCGGGCCTTCCCGGGGCTGCGGATCGTGGCCATGGTGCGCGACCCGCGGGACATGGCCCTGTCCTGGAAGCGCTCGCCCATCCTGAGGGGCGACGTGGTGCGCGCCGCGCGCATCTGGCAGGAGGACCAGGAGCAGCTGATCCGCGTGCTGGGCTTCCTCGAGCCCGGCCGCGACATCCACCTGCTGCGCTACGAGGACCTGGTGGCCGATCCGGCCGGCGCGCTGGCCGCCGCCTGCGCCGCCGTCGGCCTGCCCATGGACCCGGCCATGCTGGCGTTCCATGGCACCGCGTCCGCCGCCGCGGCCGCGGTCCGCACCGACGACTGGAAGAACCTGGGCCGGCCGGTGATGGCGGCCAACTTCGGCAAGTGGCGCGACGGCCTGGACGCGGCCGAGGCCGCGTACGTCGAGCGGCTCTGCGGCCCCGCGATGGCCGTGTTCGGGTACGCCTGCGAGACGGACGACCCGCGCACCACGACCGAACTGGAGGCCGAGCTGCTGCCGCGCGAGCGGCACGAGAAATCGGGCTGGGACGACGTCCCGGCCGACGAGCAGCGGCTGCGCCGCGAGCGCGCCGCCGTCCTGGCGCGCATCGCCGAGCGCTGCTGGCAGC
>JACZKN010000018.1 GCA_014859985.1 Candidatus Krumholzibacteriia bacterium
CGCCACCTCCGGCGGCAGGTGCGCCGGCCGGACGGGCTGGCCGCGGCTGAGCACCACCGCGTGCTCCAGGGCGTTCTCCAGCTCCCGCACGTTGCCGGGCCAGGCGTGGCGCATCAGCAGGTTCAGGGCCTCGCCCGCGACCGGCGGCGGCGCCGGCAGGCCCTCGCGCTCGGCGATCCGCACCAGGAGATGCGGGATCAGCAGCGGGACGTCCTCGCGGCGGTCGCGCAGGGGCGGGATGGTCAGCGACACCACCTTGATGCGGTAGTAGAAATCCTCGCGCAGGCGGCCGCCGGCGAGCAGCGCCTCCAGGTTGCGGTTGGTGGCCGAAACCACGCGCACGTCCACCGGGACGGGCCGGCTGTCGCCCACCCGCTCGACCACGCGCTCCTGCAGCACCCGCAGCAGCTTGACCTGCACCACCGGGCTGACGTCGCCGATCTCGTCCAGGAACAGGGTGCCGCCGTGGGCCTCCTCGAAGCGGCCGCGGCGGTCGGCCACGGCGCCGGTGTAGGCCCCCTTGACGTGGCCGAAGAGCTCGCTCTCGAGCAGGTTCTCCGAGAGGGCCGAGCAGTTGACCTGCACGAAGGGGCCTTCGCTGCGCCCGCTGCCCTCGTGGATGGCCCGGGCCACCAGCTCCTTGCCGGTGCCGCTCTCGCCGCGGATCAGCACCGTGGCGTCGCTGCCGGCCACGTCGGCGATCAGCCCGAACAGCTCCTGCATCTTGGGGTCGCGCCCCACCAGGCGGCCCAGGCGGGTGCGGCCGCTCATCTGCTGGCGCAGGGTGGTCACCTCGGTCACGTCGCCCAGGATCAGGGCCATGCCCAGGGGCGTGCCGTCGCGGTGGCGCAGGGGGACCGTCCGCAGCAGGACGTGTCCCATCTGCCCGCCGGCCAGGCGCACGGTGGTCTGGAAGTCCACGATGGGCTGCCCCGAGCGCAGGGTCTCGGCCAGGATGTCCTCTGGGCAGGAGGCGGGCCCGAAGAGGTCGCAGACCGGCGTGCCGGCCAGGTCCCAGCGGCTGCGGCCGAGGATCTCCTCGGCGGCGGGGTTCATGGACAGGATCCGCAGCTCCGGATCCACCGCCAGGATCCCCTCGCGCAGGGACGTGATGATCGACAGCACGCTGCCCGACTGGACCTGGCCGAGCAGGCGGGCGATGGAAACCGTCGGGGTGGCGCCGGGCATGGCCGACCTCCTGTTGCATACAACATTAGTGTTGCAACATTATCGCTGCAAACAACGGCGTGCGCAAGCCGAGAAGTTTCCCGGAACCCCGTTGGGGTCGAGTTCGTATCCTTTTATATTATTTAAAATCAACATCTTATAAAAAAATAGCCAGCGCCTGCAGCCACACCGAAAGGTCTGGCACGCACGGTGCAAAGGCTCCTGGTGAGCCTACAGAACCCCGGCCGATGTTGCACGCGGTCGGGCCACGCCCCCCGGGGGCAGAGAAAGGACCCGACCATGGCGAACGTGATGCAATTCGACAGCAAGAACTTCCAGGCCGAGGTCATCAAGAGCGACCAGCCCGTGCTGGTGGACTTCTGGGCCCCCTGGTGCGGGCCCTGCAAGATGATCGGCCCCATCGTCGAGGACCTGGCGAAGCAGTACGCCGGCAAGGCGAAGGTGGGCAAGGTCAACGTGGACGACAACCAGGAGCTGGCCGGCCAGTTCGGCATCCGGGGCATCCCCACGGTGATGCTGTTCAAGGGCGGCGAGGTCGTGGGCAGCTTCGTGGGCCTGCGCTCGAAGGAGGACCTGGCGAGCGCCCTGGACGGCGTGATCTAGCGGCAACGCCCGGCATCCGTGCGGCGCCGCCGGCCCCTGTCCCGGGGCCGACGGCGCCCGCGTGCCCGGCCCCGTCTTGCGCGGGCGGCCCGGAGGGCCGACATTGGGGGCGCGACACCGCTTGGACCCGAGCCGCGGAGTGCCCCCTATGTCCGGATTCCTCGACGGCGTGAAGAAGGTGTTCGGCGCCGGCGCCGCCCAGCGCAACAACATCGTCTTCATCGTCTTCGACAGCTGCCGCTGGGACGCCTACCAGGCCGCCCGCACGCCCAACCTCGACCGCATCGGCAAGGCCCAGAAGCGCTACAGCTACGCCAGCTGGACCAGCCCCAGCCACTACACCTTCCTGATGGGCATGGTGCCGCACCAGAGCCCCAAGGGCGTGTTCGCCTCCAACGTGTACCGCGAGGAGTTCGCCCAGTGGTCGCGACGGCTGAACGTGGCCGACGTGGAGTTCGCCAAGTTCGTCCCCCAGCTCTCGCTGCCCCTGTTCCTGAAGTCCCAGGGCTACCGCACCGAGGGCATGGTCTCGCTGCCGGTGCTCAACCCCATGACCAACCTCTCGGTGGGCTTCGACCGCTACGAGCTGGCCCCCAGCCACAACGACCTGGGCAAGATCCTCGACGGCGACGGCACCTTCCGCGGCGTCACCCCGGCGAAGGACGAGCCGGCCTTCTACTTCATCAACACCGGCGAGACCCACTACCCGTACCTGCTGCCCGGCGAGACGGCCGCGGACCTGCCCCACATCAGCGGCGTGCACGGGGTGTTCAAGCACCTGGACGATTTCCTGAAGAATCCCTCGGAGTTCCTGGAGGGCAGGCAGCAGGACGAGTTCTTCACGCCGCAGCAGTTCCGGGCCTTCTACGACAAGCAGATCGCCTGCGTCGAGCACCTGGACAAGGTGGTGGGCCGCTTCATGGACCGCTGCCCGCGGAACACCTACTTCATGATCATGTCCGACCACGGCGAACTCTTCGGCGAGGACGGCTACTTCGGGCACGGGCCCATCTTCCACGAGAAGGTCTTCGAGGTCTTCTACCTGGAGGGGCGGCTGCCCTGACCCGGCTCAGCGGTGGCGGTCGACGATCGCCGGGGTCACCTGGTCGAGGCGCGTCCATGGGGCGATGAACCCGACAGCCCCCGGCCCCCAGGCCATCAGCGGCACCGGGTTGGTCGTGTGGCGGCGGGTGCGCCGGTCCTCCAGGTTGCCGTGGTCGCTGGTCAGCAGCAGCAACGCATCCGGCGGCAGCGTGTCCAGCACCGCGCCCAGGAACGCATCCAGCTTCGCCAGCTCCGCACACGCCCGTTCTGCCTCCCCGCTGTGCCCCGCCTTGTCCGTCTGGAAGTACTCGTAGAGCACGAAGTCGTAGTCGGCGGCCGCGCGTCCCAGCACGCGGCCGGCCTCGGCCGGGGTCAGCGGGTCCAACGCGAAGCCCATCCCGCGCAGCTCGGCGTTGGTGAACTCCTGGTAGAGGGAACGTCCGGCGGCCACGTCGTCGAGAGTGAAGAAGGGCAGGTCGGCGGCCAGGTTGGCCACCGTGGTCGCCGAGAACTGCAGCTGCCGTTCGCGGGGGAAATCGAAGAAGCGGGGCCGGAAGGCGTTGAGGAAGCAGGCGCGGCGGCCGAGACGGGTCAACTGGCGCAGAACCGAGTGCTCCAGCAGGATGGCGCGCAGGGCGTCGTTGGGGAAACCGGTCAGGTGCTTGCCGAGGGCGGCCTGGGCGTTGACCCCCGACAGCAGCGTGGTCTGGCCGGTGGCGCTCTGGGGCAGGCCGCCAATGCCCAGGACCGCGTCCAGCGGCCGGGCCCAGCCGCCGCGGGGCAGGGGCACCGGGCCGGCGGCGGCTGCCGGGAGGGCCGGCAGGCGCAGCAGCTCGCCACCGTAGGCGTGCTGGGGGTTCAACGCCGGGTCGGGTTCGCCCCAGCCGAAGCCATCGATGAACAGCAGGATCGTGCGCACACGGCCTCCGGACGGAACGCGGACCGCCCGTCTCTACTCGGGAATCCCCTCCACCCTGAACGCCTGCGGCACCTCGAACCAGGCGATGCGCGTGAAGTCCGGGGGCTCGATCATCCTGCCGGCGTAGACCTTCCAGGAATAGTCGACCGCACCGGACAACGGGTAGATGTCCTGGTCCAGGGCCAGGAAGGTGTCCGTGGCGGTCGCCGCGAAGACCGGGAGGCCGGCCGCGTACAGCTCGACCTCGTAGCGTTCAGCCCCGAGGACGGAGGTCCACGACAGCATGTCCAGGGGATAGGAGACGACGTCGCCGCGGGCCGGCGAAACCGGCACGACGGCCCTGCCCACAGTGACGTCCCCCACCTCGAGGGTCTGCCCGGCCACGATCTCGATCATGCCCGGGCCGCCGTCACGGCACCAGCCGTCGTCCGGCAACAGGCCGGCCCGCAAGGCGTAGTGGCCCGGCTCCAGACGGATCGCGAAGGTGCCGTCATCCCCGGAAGCCGTGGATCCGCCGGGGACCGCCACCTTGTCCGGAGCGTAGATCGTGTCCGGCGCGGCCAAGGTCGTCAGGGTCGTCGTCACCATGACTCCCGCCCGCGGCGCCCCCTGGTGGACAACGCGTCCGCGCACCGTACCCGTCTGCTCCGCGGGTAGACCCCCGGCAGGAATCCGGACCAGCTGGATGTCCAGGACGAGCACCGAATCCGCCGGGGCCGGCAGCAGCCCCCCCTGCAGGTAGGGCTCGTGGGCGCCGGACGGTCCCGGCCCCACGAACGTGCGGGGCCGGAAGCCGCTGGCCGCGCAGGAAACCGGCCCGATCCCGATCACGTCGCCGTCGGGCCACCAATCGCGCACCGGCCAGGCCGGCATGGAGTAGCGTCCATCGGCATCGCTGACCGCGGCGACCAGGCCCGTGTTGTCCAGCAGGTAGCGCACCGAGTTGCCGGCCTCGCCGTAGCCGATCGGCATGACCCAGGCCCCGGCCACCGGATCGCCCGATCCCGCGTCCGTGATGCGGCCCGCGATGCGGTAGGTGTACGGATCGGCGCGGTCGGACGGTGCCATGGCCAGGTCCGCGGTCGCCGTCCGCCCGGCTCGCACCTCGACCCGCGCGTCGTGCCACGGCACCACCAGGAAGTCCTCGTCGACGGGGTACACGAGGTACGACCCGGCAGGCAACGCGGCGAACCCGTACCGCCCCCCGATCCCCGTCCGGGTCACGGCCACCACACCCGCCTCGTCGTCGAGCAGAAGCACGGCGACCCCGCCCAACTCTTCCCCGGTGGCCGCGCCGGTCACGATCCCTTCCAGGGTACCGGTCCGGGCGTCGGGCCCGGCGGCATCGTCGCCGCAGGCGGCGACCGTCAGCAGGATAGCGGCAGCGGATGGCAGGAAGAACGATCGCGTCGCCTTCATCGCATGGGCTCCCGGAAGACGCTGGTGCAAGGCGCCGAGGCAACGCCGGCCGCGGCTCGGCAGGGGACATGATCCATACCCAGCCTAGCCTGCCGCGGACCATCAAGGCCATGGAAAAGTCCGCCGGGGAAAGAAAGGAAAGCCTCCCTCGGTCGAGGGAGGCCTTCGATCTGGTACCCCGTACGGGACTCGAACCCGTGTTACCGCCGTGAGAGGGCGGCGTCCTAGACCGCTAGACGAACGGGGCACAAAAGCGAACCGGACGCCTGGTCCGGATCCGTGTCGTGGTTGCCCGGGGAGGACTCGAACCCCCATCGACTGATCCAGAGTCAGCTGTCCTGCCATTGGACGACCGGGCAATCGGAAGGCGAAATATACACGGGCCCTGGGGGTCACGCAAGCTCAAGACGCGGATTTTGTGGCCCCCGGAAAGGGCCCGTCCAGGGACTTTGGCGGCCGTTCCGGACGTTCCGGACGCCGGTAGCCCCGCAACGCGCGGTGCACGAAACGGTGCAGGGCCTCGGGCGATTCGAGGTCCATGGGGCCGACGGTCCACCAGGCGGGGGTCACCAGGAAGGGCTCGGTCTGGGGCCCGCCGATGCCCCCGTGGCTGCTGATCTGCTCCTCGAAGACGACCACCCGCTGCCGGTCCGCCAGCCAGGCCCCGTTGACCACCAGGTCGCCGCTGTCGCGGAAGGACAGGAGCTGGGCCAGTTCCCCCGCCCAGCGGTCCGGTTCGCCGTAGGGGGCCAGCGGGTCGCGGTGCCCGCCCCGTTCGCCGGTGATCAGGTTGCGGATGCCGTCGTCGGTGACCGCCACCGCGTCGCCGAACAGGCGCGCCGCCGCCACGAAACCCACGCCCGGGTGCCGCGCCAGGCCTTCCACCAGCCCCGGGTAGCGCTCGATGATCTCCTCCAGGGGCAGGGGCTCGCCGTGCCCGGTGAAATAGATGTGGGCCAGGCAGCCGGAGGCGCAGACCACGGCCTTGGCCTCGGGCGGCTCGGGTCGCTGGTCCAGCCGCCCCGGCGCGATGGCGGCCAGGGTGCGCCGGCCCCGGGAGGCGGCCCAGCCCAGGCGGCGGGCGCCGGATTCGTCCAGTTCCGCCAGCAGGGCGGCGGTGTAGCTGCGGTCCGGGTTGAAGGCCCGCCCCGGCTCGGTCGGTCGGGTCCGCGAGTCGCCCACCAGCCGGGCGACGGCGGTCTCGAGGCTCTCGCCCGCCAGCAGGCGGAAGGGCAGGCTGGCGGTCTGCCCGTGGTCGGACATCAGCATGATGTCGTAGCGCACCGGCGCCTGCCGGGCCGCCCGCCGCTGCAGCTTGCGCAGGTGGCGGTCGAAGGCCGAGAGGGTGATGGACGCCTCGTAGGAGTCGGGGTCGGTGTAGTGGGCCACGTCGTCGTAGCCCACGAAGTTGCTGTAGATCACCGGCACGCCGCGCACCATGTCCTGCTTGATCCAGAAGAAGGAGAGGTCGCGCATGAAGGAGTTGGCCACCGCGCGCTGGGCCACGCGCTTGACAGAGAAGCGCAGGCGCGGCCGGCTGCGGCTGAAGCGCCCGACCGCCGCCAGCACGAGCCCGGCCAGGTAGTCCCACACCCCGCTCAGGACGGCCATGGTGTAGGCGCTGGGGCTGAGGAAGAAGAGGTTGAAGTCGGCGCGTTCGCCCTCGCGCCGGAGGTCCGCCTCCTCGCCCAGGGCGCTGACGGTCATCAGCCGCTTGGCCGCACCGCCGTCCATGAAGCTGTTGATGCAGGAGCCTCCGGCCAGCAGGGGCGCCCCGCCTTCCGCGGCCACGCGGGCCTCCAGGGCCCGCAGATCCTCCGGGTTGCTGACCACCCGCACCCGCTGCTCCGCGCGGTCGAACCAGCGGTAGCCCGGCACGTTCTCCCGGTTGCCGTAGAAGAAGCCGCCCTGGAAGGCCGGCGTGTTGGACGGCACCCCGCACGACCAGGCGTGCAGGCGATGCGAGCGCCTGGCCAGCATGGCCGAGACCGTGGGCATGCGGCCCCTCTCGAGCACCCGCCGCAGGCTGGGCAGGGAGAGGCCGTCGATCTGCAGGATCAGCAGGCCGCGCAGGGGCTTGCGCTCCTGCCGCGGGCCGTAGCGCCGCCCCAGGCGGTACAGGACCGACTGGAAGAAGGGGTAGGCCTCGTCCAGGCCCAGCCAGCCGGTGATCCCCGCCGAGACCACCGTCATCACCAGCGTGCTGGCCAGGGCCTGGGCGTAGTTGCCGATGCTGATGGCCGGTTCGGCGACCGCCGCCAGCCAGAGGATCAGGCCGTTGAACAGCAGGGTGGGCAGGCCGAGGGTCAGGCTGTTCAGGGGCAGGGTCAGGAACAGCAGCGCCGGCCGCAGCACGATCAGGAGCAGGGCGAAGACCACCGGCAGGCGCAGGACGGCCACCCACCAGCGGGGCACCGACGTGTCGAGGGTGAATCCCGGCAGCAGGCTCAAAGCCAGCAGCAAGGCCAGCACCGAGACCACCCAGACCAGGACGTACCGCCCGAGGATGCCCAGCAGGATCTTCGCGATCGCTCCCTTCGCCGCCGGGCACGGCTCAGGCGCCGGCCGCCCTGCGCAGGCGCGCCACCACGCGCGGCGCGCCCACCAGCTCCATCACGTCGAACATGCCCGCGCTGCGGCCCTGGCCCGTCAGGGCCACCCGCGCCGGGTGGATCAGCTGCCCCGCGCCCAGGCCCAGGCGCCCGGCCAGGGCCCGCAGCAC
>JACZKN010000019.1 GCA_014859985.1 Candidatus Krumholzibacteriia bacterium
GCAAGGGACGGGTCAACGTCGCATGCGCGGCGGAAGAAATGCGGGGCGCGCGCATTATGCGTCCCGCCATGTCGCGACATAGCTTTTCGCCCGCGGCCGCGCCGGCCATCCGCCCGTTGGCACCGACAGGCCGGCAGGAGACGGCCCCGGCGCGGTTCGCCTGGGTGGCCGATCGGGAGTTCCAGGCCTTCGCCCTGGAGATCTTCACGGCCGAACTGGGCACGGTGCTGCGTCTGGAGGATCTGAGGCTCCCGCACACGGACCTGCCAGACTCCGTGCGCGGCCGGCTCGAACCGGGGGTCACCTACTTCTGGCACGTGGAGGGATGGGAGGGCCTGAACGCCGCCGAGGCGTCGCCGACGGTGTCCTTCCACATCGCGCCGCCAGGCGATTGATCCCCTACTCGACCCGCTCCATCAGCAGCAGCGTCTCGATATGGGCCGTCTGGGGGAACATGTCCAGGACCCGCAGGCGCGTGGCCGTGTAGCCGGCCGCCCCGAGCAGGCCCGCATCCCGGGCCAGGGTGGCCGGATCGCAGCTCATGAACAGCACCTGGCGGGGGGCGCGGGCCGCCAGGGCGGCGGCGCCGTCCTTGCCCAGGCCCGCGCGCGGGGGGTCCACCACGCAGCAGGCCTCGCGCCACGCCTCGTCCGTCGCCAGGTCGGCATCGGCCAACACCTTGGCCACGGGTCCGGCGTGCACCGCGACCTTGCCGCGGGCGGCGGCGTCCCGCTGCACGTTGTTCTCCAGGTCCCGGCAGGCGCCCTCGTCGCTGTCGATGGCCACCACCTTGGCGAACCGGTCGGCCAGGCACAGGCTGAACAGGCCCACGCCGCAGAACAGGTCCGCCAGCAGCGGACCCAGGCGGCCGGCGGCCTCAAGGTCGTCCAGCCAGGCACGGACCGTGGCCACGGCCTCGACCGTGACGGCGTGGTTGCCCTGGAAGAAGCTCTGGGCCGACACCTTGAAGGTGTGGCCGGCCATCTCGTGCACCAGGTAGTCGTGGCCCCACATGGGCAGGTTGTTGAACAGGACGCCCGTGCAGCCGGGGGCCGGGGCCTGGTCGGGGCCCAGACCGGCGAGGATCCTCTTGAGCATCTTCTGGCGGGCCGGCGGTCCGAACAACGAGATCAGGAAGTGCCCGCGCCCGTCCAGGCGGACCAGGATCTGCTCCACCGGGGGCATCATGCGCAGCCAGGGCAGGATGTCCCGGTTGAACTGGTCGGGCATCAGCAGGCAGGCCTCCAGGGGCACCACCTGGTTGGTGCCGCGGCGCATCAGGCCGTAGGGTCCGGCCGGGTGGGCGTAGAGGCGGATGCGGTTGCGGTAGCCCAGGTCCGGGCCCTCGGGTAGGGGGCCCTCCAGGATGGGCGCCACGTCCAGGCGGCCCAGGCGCCCGAAGCAGTCCAGGACGATGGCGGCCTTGGCCCGGCGCTGGGCCGGCGTCTCCAGGTGCTGCAGGTCGCAGCCGCCGCAGTCGCCGTAATAGGGGCAGGGTGCATCGCGCCGGTCCGGTCCGGGCTGCACCACCTCGGCCAGCTCGGCCTGCCGGAAGCCGCGCTTGCGCTGCACCACCCGGGCGCGCACCCGGTCCCCGGGGGCGGTCAGGGGTACGAAGACGGCCTGGCCGTCGTGGCGGGCCAGACCGGCGCCGCCGGTGACCAGCTTGTCGATGACCAGGTCCAGGACCTCGTCGTCGGCCGGCTCCGGGGCGTTGCCTTTCTCGTCGTTGTCGTTCATCATGGTGCAACAGTAGCACGGCTACCCCATCGGAGCCAGAAACCCGTGTCCCGACCTCCGGGCAAGGATGCCATGCCCTTGGCCTTGCTGTCGCCGCTGCACCCCGGCCCGCGCCGCCGCCGTGCCCTGGCGGCGGTGCTGCTGGCGCTGCCGGCGTTGGCGGCCGCGGCGGGGGGCTG
>JACZKN010000126.1 GCA_014859985.1 Candidatus Krumholzibacteriia bacterium
GTGCTGGCGCGGGCGGGCGGGGGGCGCGACGAGATCCTGCTTTGCGACGTGGACCTGGCCGAGGCGGATCGCTCCCCCGCGCGGCAGCTCTTCCTCCGGGACCGGCGGCCCGAGCTCTACCCGCGGTGGCTCGGGCCGTCCTGACCTGCGCCGCCTACTGCATCGACCGCAGGACCACGGCCGTGTCGGTGTGCTGGTGGAACTCCACGATACTGCCGTCACGGACCCGCCACACGTGGACCATCGGGGTCTTGAACGACTTGCCGGTGGCCTTGTAGGTCCCGCTGTAGGTGCCCATGGCGACCACCATGTCGCGCTCGGCCACGTACTCGGAGGGCACGGCCGCGAAGCCCTCCCACTCGGTGCCCAGCTTCGCGAACACGTTTTCGAGGACCTGCTCCGGCCCGATGTAGAGCCCCCCGTAGGGAAACCCCTCGGCTTCGACCCAGTGGATGTCGCTGGCGAAGAGGTCCAGCACGGTCTGGACGTCCCCGGCGGCGAGCGCGGCGTAGACGCGGCGGATCAGGGCGGTGTTGTCGGACATGGTATCCCCCGGGAACTGCCTGATGACGGTGGCGGAGTTCCCGCATGATAACTCGACCGGGCCCGCGGCACCACGCCGCGGACCCGGTCTTCGTCTGCCCAAGGCGGGGGACTAGTCGTTGGGCAGAACCTCGGCCACCTGCCAGGGCCAGGTGGAGGTGACGACCACGCTCAGCCGGAACGGCTCGCCCGTGCCCCCCAGCGAACCCGTGGCCACCGCGAAGGCGGACAGGTCGCTGGAGAGGGCCAGGTCGAAGGTCGCCACCGGCGTGCTCGTGTCCTTGGCGGCCACGCCGACGGTGACCGCACTCAGGGCGATGGGCGTGCCCGCGGCGGCGGAGGCATCGCCGAAGGCCAGGTCCCTGAAGGGATCCAGGGCGGTGAAGGTCGTGCCGTCCCACACGCCCACATCCACGGCCGGGGCGTCCGGGGAGGCGTGCACGACGCGCACCAGGGCCGGACCGGGGACTCCGAACTCGTCGCGGTAGGGCAGAAGGGCAAAGCCGGGGGTCGCCCCGCCGACGAAGCCGGACGCCACCGCGAGGTACCGCTCGCCCGCCATCAGTTCAGGCGTCGTCACCGTCGCCGCCAGCTGGCCACCAGCCGAGACGCGCACGTCCAGGGTGTAGGCTGCCGGGGGCACCTGAACCGGGGGAGAGAGTTCGCCGAAGGACAGGTTGTCCACCAGCGCGGTGTCGGAGCCCCCGACATTGACATCGACCGCCGGGGCATCGGGGGAGCCGTGCAGGACGTAGACGACGGGATCCTGGCGGATCAGGCCGACGGTCCCGTTCGGACCCACCGCCAGGAGGCCGAAGCCGTCCGTGGCGTTGGGCTTGGCCCCCAGCAGGCCCGTGGCGATCAGGAAGTACTCCTCGCCGGCGAGGGCCGGCGTGGTGAAGGCGGTCACGCGCGACAGCGGGCTGCCCGCCCAGATGCCCACGTTCAGCGCCGTGCCCGCGGGCAGGGCCACGCCGGCTGCGCCGGTCTCGGCGAAGCGCGCGAAGTCCGTCACCTCGGGCGAGCCGTCGTTGCCCAGGTCCACCGCCACCGCCGGGGCGTCGGGCGAGCCGTGCACGATGCGCACGGCCGCCTGGCCGCCGCCGGGCAGGGTGAAGTCCTCGACGAACGGCACGACCCGGAAGCGGTCGGCCTCGTCGCTGCTGGCCAGGAGGCCCAGGGCGACGGCCGTGATGGTCACGTCGGCCGGGATGGTCAGGTCACCGGTCTCGAAGGCCGGGGCCGAGGTCGCCGACGCGCCGGCGGCGCGCAGCTGGATGTTGTAGGTGCCGGGCGCGAGCTCGAGGTACGGGGTGGTCTCCAGGTAGGAGACGTCCGTCACCAGGGGCAGGGCGACGCCCTCGGCATAGATGTCCACCGCCGGGGCGTCCGGCGACGCATGCACCACCCGAAGCATGGCGCCCTCGCCCAGGTCGGCGGTGGGGTTGGTCGGATCGTCGTCGTCGGAGCAGCCGGCGGCGAAGGCGCCGAGCGCCAGCAGGGCCAGCATCAGCATCAGCTTGTTGGTCGGGTTCTTCATGGTTCTCTCCCCTTTATCGTTCCGGTTGGGGCCCGCCGCGCAGGGCGGGCCCCGGGTGTCCTGGTCTACAGGTCCTGCGGGATCAGCACGGTGTCGATCACGTGGACCACGCCGTTGCTGGCCGCGATGTCGGTCTTGACGACGTTCGCGTCGTTGACCTTGACGCCGTCCTTGGCATCGATTGCCACGCGCTGGCCGCCGAGGGTCTCGGCGGACGTCAGCTTCACGACGTCCTTGGCCATGACGCTGCCGGCGACCACGTGGTACAGCAGCACCTTCTTCAGCTGCTCGGGATTCGCCAGCAGGGCCTCGACCGTGCCTTCGGGCAGCTTGGCGAAGGCCTCTTCGGTAGGCGCGAACACGGTGAACGGGCCCTTGGCGGACAGGGCCTCCACCAGGCCCGCGGCCTTCACGGCGGCCACCAGGGTGGTGAACCCGGCTTCCTCGGCCAGGGGCAGGATGGCCTGCGTGTCATGGGTGTGGGCGGCCGTGCTGCCGCAGCTGCCGGCCTGGGCCACGAGGGCCGGGACGGCCAAGGCGATGGTCGCGGTCAGGGCCGCGGCGGTGATCAGGTTGCGCATGTCTCTCTCCTTCTTGGGTTCGGCAGCCGGCAAGGTCGGCTGCCGAGCTATGTCCAGGGGATCCCCGGGCGTCGGTCGGATCCCTCGCCGTCGGCCGGCGCCGGGGCCACGGGACCCCGATGACCCCAAGATAACATCTGTATAGTGGTTGTCAAGAAGAAATATCTACATTTCCTGTACACTCCACGAGAAATGGGTCCGCGACAACCCAAGGCATTTCCTGAAAACGGCTTAGCGCAGCAGGGAGAGTTCGCGGTCGAGGTCGTCCAGATTGTCCAGGAGGCGGGCATTGATGCCCACGAGGGTGGTCAGGTAGCTCTGGGCCGCCTGCCCGCCCACCAGGATGGGCAGCCCATCGCCCACGAAGCGGCGCAGGGCGCGCAGCTGCTCCATGACCGCCGGGTCGTCGCCGGGATAGACCAGGCTCAGCAGGATGGCCCGGGCTTCGCTCTTCTGGACGGCCATGGCGATCTCCTCGGCCGGCAGGTCGGAGCCCAGGTAGAGCACCCTCCAGCCCGCTTCCAGGGCCAGGGAGGCGGCCATCAAGGCCCCCAGTTCGTGGTGCTGGCCGGCCGGGGTGGTGATCACCAGGCCGGGGGCGCCGGTGGCGGCGGCGCGGCCCTGGGTCAGGTTGGCCAGGAAAGCCTTCACCACGGCGGTGGCCATGTGCTCGTGGGCGATGCGCAGGGTGCCGTCGTGCCAACGCTCGCCGATCTCCACCAGCAGGGGCTGCAGCAGTTCCCGCCGCAGGATCGGCCGGCTCAGGACCACCGAGGCCCGGGCCAGCAGGCCTTCCAGCCGCGTGGGGTCCAGGTCGGCCACCGCCTGCAGGGCCGCGCCCAGCAGCTCGTCCAGCTGCGTGACCGCCGGCAGGGGCAGGGGCCGGGGCGACAGTTCGACGATCTCGCCGGCCAGGGTCTCCAGCTCGGCCACCGGCAGGGTGGCGATGTCGCCGATGCGGTGGCCGTGGTCGGTGAGCCGGCTCAGCAGCTGCAGGCGCTGGATGTCGGCGTCGGAATAGAGCCGTCGGCCGGTGCCCGTGCGCCCGGGTGCCACGGCCCCGTAGCGGCGCTCCCAGGCCCGCAGCAGCAGCTGGCTGATGCCCGTGCGCCGGGACACGACGGCGATGGTGTGGCGCGCCTCGAGGTGGGTCGGGTCCTGCCGGCGGTTCATGGGCGATTCCTGTCGTTGGGTCCTCACCACAAGTCGTTTGCGGTCGTACAGCGTATTGTATAATGTTTGTCCAGATTTATGGCAAGGGATTTATCACGACCCCTACCGGGTCCGATCCGCACAAGGCGAGGCAGCCCATGGCCCTGCACGAATTCCGCGCCGAGCAGCGCGTCCCCCGGCCCCGGGACGCCGTGTTCGCTTTTTTCGCCCAGCCGGAGAACCTGGCACGGATCACCCCGCCCTGGCTGGGGTTCCGCATCCTCACCCCGCCGCCGCTGCCCATGCACGAGGGCGCGCTGATCGACTACGTGATCCGCCTGGGGCCGCTGCCCACCCGCTGGCGCACCCTCATCACGACTTTCGATCCTCCCCATCGTTTCGTGGACGAGCAGCTGGCGGGGCCCTACAGTTTCTGGCACCACACCCACGAGTTCGAGGCGGACGGCGACGACGGTACGCTCATCCGCGACTGCGTCCGCTACGTCCTGCCCGGCGGACCGCTGGGCGACCTGGTCCACGCGCTGGCGGTGCGCCGGCAGATCGCCGGCATCTTCGCCCACCGCCGCGTGGTCATCGCTGCGCTCTTCCCGGGAGGCGACCGTGAACGCTCCGTTCCCGCCGGTGCCTGAGATCAGGATCGGCGTCAGCCACTGCCTCATGGGGGCGCAGGTGCGCTACGACGGCGCCCACGCCCGCGACCGCTACCTGACCGACGTCCTGGCCGAGCACTTCACCCTGGTGCCGGTCTGCCCCGAGGCCGAGGTGGGCATGGGCATCCCCCGCGAGACGGTGCGCCTCGAGGGTGACGCCGAGGCTCCGCGCATGGTGGCGCCGAAGTCCGGCGCCGACTGGACCGCCCGCATGAACGCCTACTCCGTCCGGCGCGTGCGCGAAATGGCGGACGACGACCTGTGCGGCTTCGTGTTCAAGAAGAACTCCCCCAGCTGCGGCGTCTTCCGCGTGAAGCTCTACGCCGACAAGGGCCTGCCCCGGCGCGACGGCCGCGGCCTCTTCGCCGCCGAGTACGCCCGCCGCAACCCGCTGGTGCCCATCGAGGAGGAGGGCCGGCTCAACGACCCTGTGCTGCGCGAGAACTTCATCGTGCGCGTGTTCGCCCTGCACCGCCTCAAGCGCCTGTTCGCCGGGCGCTGGAAGCGCGGCGAGGTGGTGGCCTTCCACAGCCGCGAGAAGTACCTGTTGATGGCCCATAGCCCGAAGCACTACAAGGAGCTGGGACAGCTGGTGGCGGCGGTGGCGCAGCACACGCCCGCCGCCTTCCGCGACCTCTACGTGGCCGGGTTCATGGACGCCCTCGCGGTACACGCCACCCCGCGCCGCCACGCCAACACGCTGCAGCACCTGGCCGGCTATCTCAGGACGGTGATCGGGGAGCGCGAGCGCAAGCGCATCCTGGCGGTGATCGCGGACTACCGCGCCGGGCTGGTGCCCCTGGTGGTGCCGATGACCCTGCTGCGCCACTACATCGAGCTGCACGAGGTGCCCTACGTGGGGCAGCAGACCTACCTCAACCCCCACCCGCGGGAGCTGATGCTGCGCAACCACGTCTAGCCCGCACTCAGGCGGTGGTGTCGCGCTCCGGCGGCTCGGGCGCGCGGTACATGCGCTCGATCAGTTCCTGGTACTTCTGCGCAATGACCTTGCGCCGCACCTTCAGCGTGGGCGTGATCTCCCCCGCCTGCATGGAGAACTGCTGCGCCACCAGGGTGAAGCGGCGGATCTTCTCGAAGGGCGCCAGGCCCAGGGACTGCTCGCGGATGCGGCGGCGGTAGAGGTCGACCACCTCGGGCAGGCGGATCAGTTCCTCGTGGTCGGCGAAGGCCAGCTTCCGCTCCCTGGCGAACTCCAGCAACGACGCGAAGGCCGGCACCACGATGGCACCGATGGCGCTGCGGCGGTCGCCCACCACCGCCAGCTGGTCGATGTAGTGGTCCTTGCCCACGACGGCCTCGATGCGCTGGGGCGCCACGTTCTTGCCGCTGGAGGTGATGATCAGGTCCTTGATGCGGTCGGTGATCACCAGGAAGCCGTCCCGGTCCAGGTGGCCGATGTCGCCGGTGTGGAACCAGCCGCCCGTGAAGGCCGCCGCCGTGTCGCCGGGCCGGCGCCAGTAGCCCTCGGTCACGTTGGGGCCGCGGGCCAGGATCTCGCCGCCCTCGCCGATGCGGATCTCCACCCCGTCGATGGGCCGCCCCACGGTGCCGAACCGGAAGGCGCCCGGCGCGTTGCAGGTGAGCATGGGCGCCGTCTCGGTCAGGCCGTAGCCCTGGCAGACCAGCAGCCCCGCCGCCAGGAAGAACTCCTCCACCTCCCGGGCCAGGGCGGCGCCGCCGCAGGAGAAGAAGTTCTTGGGCCCGCCCACCGCGTCGCGGATGCGGCGCAGCACCAGGCGGTCGGCCACCGCCTGGGCCAGCCGCAGGCCCGGGCCCGGCCGCCGGCCGGCGTAGTGCGCGCTCCAGTAGCGGAACCCGGTGCCCACCGCCCAGCGGAACACCCGCCGGCGCAGGGGCGGCGACGCGTCGACCCGGGCGTGGATGGCCGCGTGGACCTTTTCGTACAGGCGCGGCGCCGAGACCATCACCGTGGGCCGCGTCTCGGCCAGGGCCGTGACCACCTGCCGCGGGTTCGAGAGGATGACGTTCAGGGCGCCCTTGAGCAGCACGTAGGCCGACCAGGTGCGCTCGTAGGCATGGCTCAGGGGCAGGAAGCAGAGGGAGCGGTCCTGCGGCCCCACCCTGAAGCGGGTGTCGAGGGTCGAGTACTGGTTGGTGAAGTTGGCGTGGCGCAGCAGCACGCCCTTGGGCTCGCCGGTGGTGCCGGAGGTGTAGATGACGGCCGCCAGGTCGTCGGGGTCGGCCAGGCGGCGGCGGTGGTCCACCTCCGCGGCCTGGGCCGGGTCCGCCGGCCGGGCCTCCAGGTCGGCCTGGGCGCAGAGCCGGCCGCTCCCGGCCGGCAGGTCCGGATCCATCGTGACGATCCAGCGCAGCTCCGGGCATTCGGCCACGATCTCCAGGGCGGCGTCCCGCTCGGCCGCGGTCCCCGTGAAAAGCACCTTCAGGCCCGAGTCCACCACGATCTGCCGCGCCTGCCCGGCGGTGCTGGTGGCGTAGATGGGCACGGTGACCGCCCGGATGGACATGGCCGCTTGGTCGGCGACGATCCACTCGGGCAGGTTCGGGGAGAAGATGCCCACCCGGTCGCCGGGGGCCACGCCCAGGCCGACCAGGGCGGCCGCCAGGCGGTCGATCCGCGCCGCCAGCCCGCCGTAGGTGAGATCGTGCCACCGGTCCCCCCGGCGGTGGCGCAGGGCCACCGCGTCGGGGTGGGCCGCGGCGGCGGCGAGGATCTCCAGGGCGACGTTGCGCATCGGGACTCCGCGGACGGGGTGGGTGGCGACCGGGCTACGATAGGCCCCGCCGGCGGCTCGGACAAAAGGATTGTGGTCCGCGGGATTGGCGGGGAGCCGGCAAATGGACTACCGTGTTCAGCGTGCGGCGGCAGCGAGGGAGCGGATCGTGCGCATAACTGCCCAAATGTTTTATTTGTTGACCGTGGGTGTGTTTTTTGGTACTATGGGAATCGACTAATCGCCATTCCCCATCAACAACCGGGCGGACGGATGCCCGCCGTCATGGAGTTAAAGTCATGCGCATTTTGCTTACGTCGATGGTCATCATCCTGTTTTCCCTGCTGACCGCGGGCCAGGCCTTGGCAACCCGCTACACCCAGGTCATCTTCGCCGCGGATTGCGTCGAGTGGAACGCCGACATCACGGTGCGTATCTTCTGGCATCTGAGCGAGGCGGACATGGCCTACGATGTGGCGATCGAGGACCTGGACGGCAACGTCCTCTTGAACACCAGCGGCATCGAGACCCTCGTCGACGACGACGGCGACCATTTCGTCACCGCGCTGCTGGGCCAGTTGTGGGACGACGTGACCGACGAGATCATCCCGCTGTACGGCGCGTTCGTGATCCGGGCGCACTTCACCCTGATCGCGACGCCGGAGAATCCCGTGAGCGATCCCCACTACGAGCAGCTCATCACCGTCGAGTGCGCCGTCGTGCCCAACGACGAGGTTTCCTGGGGCGCCGCCAAGAGCCAGTACCGGTAACGGATTCCGCCACTCGGGCAGGGAGACGGCGGGGCTTCTCCGGAAGCCCCGCCGGTTTTTTTCACGGCCCCCGCGGCGCCTTTTGTCCGCCCGGGGCGCGCGCGGGTGGATCCGGGGCCGGCCAGGCGCTATTATGGAAATATCAGGGAATCCGGCGGCCCGGCCGCGAAGGAGGAACCCCCATGTGCCTCGGCATACCCGGACGGATCACGGCCCTGCTCGACGACGGTCTGCTGCGCATGGGCACCGTGGACTTCGCGGGCATCGGTCAGGAGGTCTGCCTGGCCTACGTCCCGGAGGCCGGACCCGGCGATTACGTGCTGGTGCACGCCGGGTTCGCCATCGGCCGGCTGGACGAGGACGAGGCCCGCGAGACCCTGGCGTTGCTGGAGCGTCTGGCGGACCTGCGGGACGCGGACCCGGCCACCGGACCGCCGGCGCGCTGAGCCCGTGTCCGCGCGGCCGCGCCCCGCGGTGTCAGGGCAGGGCGCTCAGCAGGTCCCGCTTCAGGCTGTCGGCCGCCGGCTTGGTCCCGAACCATACGGTCCACAGGGCCTCGGTGAACGCCGGCTTCTCGATGATCCCGCTGATCTCGCCGTTGAGCATCACCGTCAGCCCGCTCGGGGGGCAGTAGTCGAAGACGATCACGTCGCCGTTCTCGGCGTCGCGGGTGAAGAAGCCCTTGAACGTCTCCAGTTCGGCTGCGAAGGGGCTCGTGTCCTTGTAGTTCTTCGCGATGACCCCCACCAGGGCGTCGATCAGCTTCTCCCGGCTGAAACCGCGGCGCAGGTCCATCTGCACGCGTTTGGGAGCCATCAGCGCGACCAGGCCGGCGCCCTTGTCGGCGCCCAGGTCGGCGCCCGTCGCCGCGTACGAGACGATGGTGTAGACGTCGACTTTCATGATGGTCTTCTCGCGCAGGCCCACGCCGGTGGCCGCCAGCTCCACCTGCTGGCCGTTGCAGCCGATGGTCACCGTGTCGGGGTACTCGACCTTGGTCTTGGGCTCGGTGACGGCCGAGGCGGCCAAGGGCCAGGCCAGGACCAGGGCCGGCAGCAGGACGCGGACGGAACTCCTCATGGCAATCTCTCCCGGTTCGGGGGTGGACGGGCGGCGCGGACGGACGTCACCCGGGCGCGGACGCCAGCTTAGCGCGGCGGCGCGCGGGAAACAAGCCCATCCCGCGGGCCGTCTTGTCCCGGAGCCGGCGGCGTGGCATATTGGACGGGTGGGTACGGTGACGGTTTCCTCCGCAGAAAAGGGGTGCGCGATGCACAAGGAGAGCGTGAAGCTGCTGAACGCGGCCGTCGGCGACGAGCTGGCTGCCGTCCACCAGTACATGTACTTCCATTTCCATTGCGACGACCAGGGCTTCGACCTGCTGTCCCAGCTCTTCAAGCGCACGGCCATCGACGAGATGCTCCACGTGGAGAAGCTGGCCGACCGCATCCTCTTCCTCAAGGGCGAGGTGGAGATGGTCCCGGCCGAGCCGGTGGCGAAGATCACCGACGTGCAGAAGATGCTGGAGAAGGCCTGCGCCATGGAGGAGGGCAGCGCCAAGGACTACAACCGCATGGCCAACGAGTGCGCCCAGAACGCGGACTCGGTCTCCAAGAAGCTCTTCGAGGAACTGGTGATGGACGAGGAGCGGCACTACGCCCAGTACGATGCCGAACTGGACAACCTCAAGCGGTTCGGCGCCGAGTACCTGGCCCTGCAGTCCATCGAGCGCAGCCGCAGCCGGGGCGCTGGCGGGCCGAACTAGCGCGGCGACCGGGACCTACTCCCGCTGGCGCAGGCGGCCCTGGTGGACGAGGTTCGCGCCCGAGGTCGTGAACGTGACCGCTCCCGTGTCGGCGGGCCTGATCTCTTTGGCCCAGGTGACCGACACCCCGGGCCCGCGCAGCAGCCGGATCGCCAGGTCGTCCATCAGCGTGGCCCGCAGCAGTTCGAACTGGAGGTCGTCCGTCTGCTCGGACTGCAGGATCAGGACGCGATCGCGGGGCCCGATCCTCGCCGCTTCGATCTGCGCCCGCGAGTACCGGGAGATCGCCTCCTTGAAGGCCAGGCGATGGGTGGGACGTCCGCTGGGCACGCGGGCCTCCCGCACGTAGGCGGTCCCGGACCAGGCCACGACCGTCAGCAGCGCCGCCACCAGGACGAGGCTGGCGCGCCGCGGGCCCTGACCCGGGAAGGCGATCCGGGCCACGGTCAGCGCCAGGCCCGCGGACGGTCCGTACAGGTAGCGCGGCACCGCGTGGTCGCCGAGGATCGTCGCCGGTGCGACGGCCAGGAGCGTCACCCCCAGGCAGACCGCCAGGCAGCGGTCGCCGCGCGAAAGGTGCCGCCAGGCCAGCAATCCCCATAGCCCCCAGACCACGGCCCCGCCGCCGAGCGCCGCCGGCGCCAGCAGCGTCGAGTCCCGCAGCAGCGGCACCGGCGTCACCAGCCACTGGCCGTAGACCAGCAGGTTGCGGGGAGCATGCGCGATGTCCACGGCGTACTGGGTGGTCGTGGCGAAATCGCGCGTGACCAGCCAGGCGGCCCACGCCGCCAGGGCCGCCAGGGCGAGGACGCCGGGCGCGAGCGCTGTCCGCATCCGGTGCTCACGCACGAGGCTCGCGGCGAACACCACCACCAGCAGCAGTCCGGCCTCCTTGCTGAGCACCGCCAGCGCCGCCAGCGCCAGGGCGCTCCAGCGCGCGGGGACCGACCCGGCCAGCCAGCGCTCGAGGGCGGCCAGGCCAAGAAACACGCCCAGCAGTTCGATGGCGCCGGTTCCCCAGTAGAGGCTCTCGATGGCCACGGGAGCCGCCGCGAACAGCATCCCCGCCAGGATCCGGGCGTGGCGGTCGAGCCCGCCATGGCCGCCGAGGCGCGCCACCAGCAGGGCGGACCCTGCGTGCAGGGCCAGGCGGGTCAAGCCCCAGGCCCACGTGCTGAGGCCGAACAGGGGATAGAAGACGGACCAGTACAGCTGGTAGCTGACGACCCTGACCAGGGAATCGCCGCGCGGCGCGATCCCTGCGGCGTCGGCCAGGAACACCCAGTCGTCGTGGAACCACCAGGTCCCCAGGACGGGGAGGTAGCTGACCGTCGCTACCAGCAAGATAGGCAGCGCGGTTTCGAGCCTTTGGCGCATGGACGATCGGTCCTTCGCGGCGCACCGGACCGCCCGCCGGTCCGGCGTGGCCGAGGGTAGCGCGCCCCCCGCCAACCGCAAAGCCCATTCCCCTTTGCCGGGAAAGACGGAGCCCCACCTCCCTGGGGAAGCGGGGCCCTTGCCGATGCTGTGGGCTGGTCGGCTACCAGCGGCCGCCGCCGCCACCGCCGCG
>JACZKN010000127.1 GCA_014859985.1 Candidatus Krumholzibacteriia bacterium
CTCCATCACCGTGCCGGTGACCAGCAGGGTCAGGCGCTCGCCCAGGCCCAGCTCCTTGAGGATGCGCCCGGCGGTGACGAAGGCCGCGGCGCCGCCCTCCTGGTCCACGCTGCCCCGCTCCGCGCCCCTGACCCCCGAGCACACCCTCATGCTGCTGGCGGCCCCGGCCGCCAGCAGCATGAGGGTGTGCTCGGGGGTCAGGGGCGCGGAGCGGGGCAGCGGGGCGCCGGGGCGGGCGGCCTGCAGGGCGTCGGCCAGGGCGAAGAAGGCCGCGATGCCGTACATCAAAGGCGGCTCGCCTACGGCCTTGCTGCCCATCACCGCGCGGGGATTGGCGTCCTCGAGGAAGCGCACCTCGAGGGTCCGGGGCATGAAATCCAGGTCCGGCACCTTGTAGCGGCCGGCCGAGTCGGTCAGCAGGCGGCCCTCGCGGTCCCAGGCCAGCTCCTCCAGCAGCAGCCAGCCCAGGCCCTGGGCCAGGCCGCCCTCGACCTGGCCCAGGTCGGTGGCCCGGTCCAGGCTGGCGGCGGTGTCGTGCACCAGGCGCACGGCGTCCAGGGTGAAGGTGCCCAGCAGGCGGTCCAGGGTGACCTCCGCCACGGCGGTGCCGTAGACGTGGTAGGCGAAGGGCGTGCCCTTCTCGCGGTGGCGGTCGAAGCCCAGGTGCGGCGTGGCGTAGTGGGCGTGGGCCGACAGATCGGTGCGGCTCCAGTAGGCGGCCTGCACCAGCTCCTCCCAGCCCAGCGAGGTCGGCTTGCCGTCCCGGTGGGCGCCGCCGCTCTTGATGGTGACCGTCGCGGGGTCGGCCCCCAGCTTGCGGGCTGCGGCCTGGCGCAACCGTTCGAGGATCTGCAGGCAGGCCAGCCGCGCCGCTTCGCCGTTGAGGTCGGCGCCGGTGCTGGCGGCGGTGGGGGAGGTGTTGGCCACGCGGGCGGTGTTGGCGGTCTCCACCTTGACCCGCGCCTCGGCCACGCCCAGGGTGCGAGCGACCACCTTGCGGATCTTGCGGCTGACGCCCTGGCCCATCTCCACCGCGCCGGTGCTGGCGCCCACGCTGCCGTCCTGGTAGACGTGGACCAGGGCCCCGGCCTGGTTCAGGGCCGCGTTGGTGAACGAGATGCCGAAGCAGACGGGCATCATCGCCACGCCGCGCTTGTGGCGGTCGTCGCCCGCGTTGTGGCGGTCGGCGGCCTGGCGCAGGGCCGCGAAGCCGAAGGCCCGGTCGGCCTCGTCCCAGCAGCGGCGGGCCCGGCAGCCGTCGGCGGCCTGCCCGTAGAGGAATGCCGAGCCCTCGTCCAGCAGGTTGCGCCGCTGCAGCTGTTCGGTGGGCACCCCCATGACCCGGGCCGCGTGGGCCAGCGCGGTCTCGATGACGACCATGGCCTGGGGCCCGCCGAAGCCGCGGAAGGCAGTGTTGGAGAACAAGTTAGTGCGGCAGCAGTGGCCGGTGGCGCGCACGTTGGGCACATAGTAGCTGCCCGTGCTGTGGAAGAGGCTGCGCTCGAGGATCGCCGTGGAGAGGTCGGCGGTGGCGCCCGCGTTCTGGTAGTACGTGACCTCCCACGCCAGCAGCCGGCCGTCGGCGTCCAGGCCCAGGCGGTAGTCGGACGAGTAGGGGTGCCGCTTGCCGGTCATGGTCAGGTCGTCGGCCCGGTCCAGCACCAGGCGCACCGGGCGGCCGGTGGCCCGGGCGCCCAGGGCGGCCAGCACCGCCCAGGTGGTGGCCTGCTCCTCCTTGCCGCCGAAGGCGCCGCCCAGGCGGCGCACGTCCACCTCGACCGCGTGCATGGGCACGCCCAGCACCCGCGCCACCACCTTCTGCACCGCCGTGGGCGCCTGGGTGCCCGCGTGCAGCAGCAGCGTGCCGTCCTCCCGGGGCTCGGCGAGGGTGGCCTGGGTCTCCAGGTAGAGGTGCTCCTGGCCGCCGGTGTCGGCGCGGCCGCTGACCACGTGGGCGCAGTAGTCCCAGGCGGTGTCAAGGTCGCCGCAGGCGAAGGTGCGGGGCGGCACGATGTGGTGTCCCAGGGCCGCCGCCTCGCGGGCGTCCAGCACCGCCGGCAGCTTTTCGATCTCCAGGACGATGAGCCGGCGGGCGCGCCGGGCCGTGTCCGCGTCGCGGGCCAGCACCAACGCCACCGGCTGGCCCACGCAGTGCACCTCTTCAGCGGCCAGGGCGGGCTCGTCCAGGATGATGGTGCCGGTCTGGTTCTGGCCGGGGATGTCGGCCGCGGTCAGCACCGCGACCACGCCCTCGACCGCCAGGGCGGCGCTGGCGTCCAGCCTCGTGATGCGCCCGTGGGCCACGGGCGAGCCCAGCACCGCGGCCTCCAGGCAGCCGGCCGGCGCGGGCAGGTCGTCGATGAAGACGCTCTCGCCGCGCACGTGCAGGTGCCGGTCGTCGCGGATCATACCAGTTCCCCGCAGCGCACCGCGCCGGGCGCCAGCTCCAGCACGTGGGCCATGAGGATGCGCCCGGCCAGCAGCCGCTTATAGGCCGCCGAACCGCGCACGTCGTCGATGGGGGCGATCTCCCGGTCCAGGGCGCCTGCCGCGGCCAGGACCGCCGCCGCGCTCGAGGGCCGGCCCCTGGACGCGGCGGCGGTCCTGGCCGCGGCAGGCGCCCTGGACCGGGAGATCGCCCCCATCGACGCCGTGCGCGGTTCGGCGGCCTATAAGCGGCTGCTGGCCGGGCGCATCCTCATGGCCCACGTGCTGGAGCTGGCGCCCGGCGCG
>JACZKN010000128.1 GCA_014859985.1 Candidatus Krumholzibacteriia bacterium
GGTCCGGGGAGGGCGCCGGACCTCAGGGCACGTCGACCAGTTCCCGCCGGATCGTGAAGAAGGCCTCCAGGGTGGTGTTGCGGTAGCTGGCGTCGGTGGTCGTCCAGAAGAGGGAGAACTCGTAGGGCACCGTGGCGAAATCGAAGGGATAGTCGATGCGCCGGCTGCCGAACCAGCCCGCACGGCCGGTGGCGGCGTTGCCGTAGTCCCCCAGGGAGAACTCCATGAAGGTGCCCGGGGTCACCGTGTACATGAAGATGGCCTGCTCGCCCCCCGCGGCCAGGTCCTGGCGGGTGAAGCGGCTGCCGCTGTTGTGCAGCAGCCAGTAGGACTGGTCGCCGGCGTCCACCCAGGTCTCGATGTCGAAGGTCTGCTCGTCCTGGCCGCCGGAGACCACCTCGATGCGGTCCAGGGTCACGGTGAAGCGCATGTCGGTGTACTCGCGGCAGCTCTGGATGCTGTAGGTGGTGGCGTCGCCGATGACCGCCGCGCTGCGGTTGCGCAGGTCGTTGATGCGGTAGGACAGGGGCACCGCGGTGGTCGCCGGCACCGGGCGCAGGAACTCGCCGTACTCGCCGCTCTTGAGGGCGGCGCGGATGGCGTCGGTGCCGTCCTGCTGGGTGCCGCCGAAGACCTGCACCTCGACCGAGGAGTTGCGCACGATGGAGGCCTTCTGCTCGTCGTAGTTGGCGCTGCCGGACCAGAAGCCGTAGGAGGCCTGCAGGGCCAGCTTCAGCTCCTCGGCCGAGGTGACCTCGCTGCTGGTGGCCGAATACACCACCATGCGGCCGAAGGTGACCGACTGCACGTAGCAGGGCTGGTTGTCCGGGCCCATCGTGTCGAGCTGCACCTGCCGCTGGAAATCGGCCTCGGTCACCGTGTCGGCGAAGAAGCCCGCGGGTTCGGCGATCTCGTCGTCGGCGAAGCTGATGGTGTACATGGGCTGGAAGATCTTGACGACGGCCGTGTGGGAGGTGCTGCTGGAGTTCTGGCGGATGGACGCGCCCACCGAGCCGCTGGCCAGCACGCCGCTGTACTTCACGCTGATGCCCGCATCGAGCATGGCCTGCTCGAAGGAGTAGGCCTCCTTGGCCTGGAAGCTGATCTGGGCGGGGATCACGTCCAGGTTGCCCAGGCGGGTGTCGGCCTCCCGCTGCAGCGAGGCCACGGCGTCCTGGATGGTCGAGCTGCTGGGGTTGGGGATGCGCCGCGACGGCGTCTCCAGGGCCAGGTCCACGGAGATGGCCAGGGGCGAGCGCGCCAGGCCGATGGTGGCCAACGAGCCCTCCCGGACCCCTCGTCCCTGCACCAGCATGCCCGGCTTCAGCGCGGTGGCGTTGGCGCCCACGGCGATCAGGTTGTCGAAGTTCTGCTTGCGGTCGTAGCGGACGGTCTCGCAGCGCACGTAGGCCGAGCCGTTGAACTCCTCCTCGGCCTCCTCCAGGACCGGCGCAGCCTCGGTGTCGTCGGGGGCCTCCCAGGCCGGCAGCGCCTGGACGAAGTTGTTGACCGTCTCCGGGGCCACGGGGTCGCCCGCGGGCGCCGGGGCGGCCGGGTCGCTGCTGCAGCCGGCGGCCGCCAGCAGGATCGTCGCCAGCAGCAGCGCGGCCGGCCTGGTCAGGGCGTGATGGTGCATATCGTTCTCCCTCGGTCGGCATGGTCCTGCGGGCAACCCGTGCCCACATGCTGTCGTCCAGAGGGAGATGCGGAAAACAGCGGCCCGCCGCGCAACGGCCGGCGACGGCAACGTCGAATAATATCTATCTATAAGTAACCCAACGACTTGAGGGCCTTGAGATCCTCGGGCGACAGGTCCGCCACCGGCGCCCCGCCCCCCAGCCAGGACCCCGAGCGCAGGATGCCGTGCAGGCGCCCCACCAGGTCGTTGTAGAGCTCCGGCTGGGCGAAGCGCAGGTTCTCCGCCGCGCCGGGGTCGGCCGCCAGGTCGTACAGCTCCTGCCGGCGCATGCCGTCCCACACCGCCAGGTACCGGTCGGTGCGCAGGCCCAGGATGTCGTAGGCGGTGGTCGACCGCACGACCACCGCGTCCCGGTCCCGCGGGCCCCGGGCGTACACCTCCAGGAAGCGGCGGGGCAGGCGCTCGTGCCCGGCAAGGGGCACGTCCAGCAGCCGCAGCAGCAGCGGCGCCACGTCCTCCAGCCCCAGGTAGGCATCCGTGTGGTCGGCCCACTCGGGGCACAGGCCGCGCGGCCAGACCAGCAGCGGCACGCGGGTCATCTCGTCGTAGACGGTGGTGCAGTGGTCCCAGCGGCCGTGCTCGCCGAAGGCCTCGCCGTGGTCCGAGACCACGGCCACCACGAGCTCGCGGTCGCGGCCCAGGCCTTGCCAGGCCTCCAGGATCAGCCCCACCGCCGCGTCGACCCGGCGGATGTTGCCGTCGTAGAGGGCCACCAGGCGCTCGGGCAGCCCCGCCGCCACGGTGGTGTCGGGGTTCTCGCAGGCCCGCAGGTGGTCCATGATGCCTTCGTCCAGGTCGGCCAGCGGACCCTCCCGCCACAGGTCGTGCTCGGGCCCCGGGGCGTAGGGCTGGTGGGGCGGCAGCAGGTGCACCCACAGGCCCACCGGACCGGCAGGCAGCCCGGCGGCCAGGCGCTCGACCACCAGGCGCTCGGGTCGTTCGGCCGGGACGCCCGCGAAGTCCGGATCGGCCCAGGCCTCGGTGAACTCGGCGAACCCCTGGGACATGCCCGTGGCCGCGGAGAAGTTCGGGTTGTGGGACACCCCGATGGTGTGGTAGCCGGCGGCGGTCAGCGTCTCCGGGAGGGTGACGAAGGAATCGGCCAGGGCGTCGCGGTCCTCCCAGACCACGCCGCGCACCACCCCGTGATCGGTCCAGGGCAGGCCCGTCAGGAGGCCGGGCACCGCGCAGCGGGTGTACGAGGCCTGGGCCACGACGTTGGCGAAGACCACGCCCTCGGCCGCCAGGCGGTCCAGCACGGGCGAGGTGTCGCGACCGTAGCCCCGGTGCCCCAGGTGGTCGGGCCTGAGGGCGTCCAGGACCAGGACGATCAGGTCGGGGCGATCGGTCCGGTCGCGGGGGCGCGCGGCCCGCGCCGGCACCGGCACGTTCTCCCACGGCGTGCCGGCGATGCGCAGGTCGTGCCAGCGGGCCCACCGCGGCAGCTGATCGTGGTCCAGGTCCGCCGTCACGGTCAGCCCCTGCACGAAGACGCCCAGGGGCCGCCGCTCCGGGTCGTCCGGACCGGCCAGCGCGCTGCGCGACAGCTGCGGCTTCAGCTCCAGGGTGTTCAGCCCCTGGCGCAGCACCGCGTCCGGGACCGCCACCCGCAGGGTGTCGGGCGACCAGCCGCGTTCGAGCGGGAAGATCGCCAGGTCCCGGCCGTTGAGCGCGACGGTCAGCGTCTGCCCGGCGGCGGCCAGCTCGGGCGGCACGGCGGCGACCAGGGTCAGCACGCCGCCGGTGCCCATGAGGTAGAGCGACGCCGTGGCTCCCGGATGCAGGACCCACCAGCCGGGGCTGCCGTCGAACTCCCAGCCTTCGCCGAAATGGTGCAAACCGAAGTCCCGGCCCCAGGCGGGCCGGGTGACGAGGACCGGACTGGGCTGCGGCGCGGCGAAATCGTACGCCACGAGGGTCGTGCGGCGGGGCGCACGCTCGCAGGAGACCAGCAGCAGGAGCACCAGCAGCAGGGGCAGCGACTTCAAGCTCGACCTCGCGGAAGAAAGCACCGGCTTGGCGACGACCGGGGCATGATAGGCCCAAGGTTCAAGGGTCACCAGCGCCGGCGGCTGGGCGTGCGCCCCGGCAGCCAGGAGCAGGATGACGGTTGCGGCGATGATCCACCAGGGCATGATGCTCTCACTTCGTCTGAGGAGATGGGGCTGGCGCGTCGCATGTCAGCGATCGAGAACCAGC
>JACZKN010000129.1 GCA_014859985.1 Candidatus Krumholzibacteriia bacterium
GTTCCCTACTTCACGAGCATCAGTTTCGCCACCGCCCGCGCCTCCGCTGTGCTGGCCAGGGCGAAGTAGACGCCGCTGCCCGCGGGCGCGCCCGCGTCGTCGCGGCCGTCCCAGCTGCGCCGGTGGACGCCGGCCGCGAAGGGTTCGGCGGCCAGGGTGCGCACCAGGCGCCCCCTCAGGTCGTAGATCCGCAGGTCGACCGGGCCGTCGCGGGGCACCGTGAAGGACACGGTCGTGGCCGGGTTGAAGGGATTCGGCCAGGCGGCCACGGCCAGGGCCGAGGGACGGTGGTCCGGAACCGGCGAGGACCCGGAGGCGCGGGTGATCGTGATCGCGAAGTCGTCGAAGGCGAAGCCCTCGCCGTTGATGCTGGAGTCCGTGACGAGGCGGAAGCGGCAGCGCAGGTCGGTGCTGCCCAGGTAGGGCCCCAGGTCGACGCTGCTGGCGGTCCAGGCGGTGCGGATCCCGTCGAAGCAGGGCGTGCCGGCGGGGGTCTGCCTGCCCTGCCCGGAGGCCGGCCCGGTCCAGGCCGTGCCCAGGGCGGTCCAGGCGCCACCGTCGGCGGAGATCTCGAAGAAGCAGGCGTCCCAGGTGTCCTCGATCTCCCAGGTGGACCAGAAGGAGACCTCGGCGGTCAGCGCGTCGGTCAGGTCCACCCCCGCGGCCATGGTCGTGACGACCGTGGCGTTGGCCGCGTAGTCGGCACCGGGGCTGTCGGCGAGGGAGCCCGGCGCCCCGTGGCCGGCAGCGTCCAGGCCCCAGTCCCCGATCCAGCCGTCGGCGCCGGCGGTGAAATCCGCGGCGAACAGGACGACCGTCTCGACCCCGCCGAGCACGAAGTCCTCGCTGGCCGGCGTCCCGCCCACGGTCACCGTCCGCGTCGCCGTCGCGTAACCCGCGGCCGAGACCTCCAGGCGGTAGTCCCCGTAGGGCAGGTGGGCGATGTAGGCCCCGCCGGCGGCGCCGTCGGCCTCCACCGTGGTGTAGAGCTGGTCCAGGGGCAGGGTGTAGACGGCTACCGTCGCCTCCAGCCCCTGGCCGCCGGGTCCGGTGACCGTGCCGGCCACGTCGCCGTGGGCCACCGGATCGAGCTGCACGTCCAGGACGGTCCGGGTGCCCCAGACCGTCGCCACGCCCGCGATCGACTTGTCCAGGTGACCGGGCGCGGAGAAGGTCAGCTGCCACTGGCCCGTGGGCAGCAGCTTGTAGTAGTCGCCGTGCTCCGGATCGGTGGCCACGCTCTTGGGATTGCCGGTGACGGTGACCGTGGCCGCCAGGGGCTGGCCGGTGTCCGCCGCGGTGACCACGCCGCCCACGCCGTAGCGCGCCGCGGCGATGTAGGCCAGCAGGCTCTCGCGGTTGTCCTCCCAGTAGCCGTCGAGGGCGGACGCGGCCGGCCACTTCTGGTTGCTGAGCTCCACCGTGACGTTGATGCAGCCGGTCACGTGGTAGGTCCAGTCCTGCAGGCTGCCGGTGATCACGTACCAATCGGCGCCGTTGGTGATGCCCTGGGGAAACGACCCGTTGTACATGGGCAGGTTCCGCGTCGAGTACTCGAGGCTCAGGGCGATGAGCGCGGCGTCGTCGGGCGCGCGCGTGTAGGTGTAGTCCCAGGGGTAGTTGACCACGAGGGCGCCGCCGTGGCCGTTCTGGCTGACCACGAAGCAGTGGTCCTGGGCGTAGGCCATGTAGGCCAGGTTCTCCTGCTCGGCGAACGGGTGGGTGCCGGCCGGCTCGGGGTAGTTGCGGTTCAGGTCCACGCCGTTGGCGTTGCCGCGGGTGCCGGCCACGTACCCGTCGGGGTTGTGCAGGGGCAGGATGTGGATCTCGGTGTCGTCCACCAGGGCGGTCAGATCCTCGAACCCGGGCTGCCCGTAGTTTTCCAGCAGATGACGGGCCAGGTTCCACAGCAGGACCATGCTCACCGGCTCGTCGCCGTGGATCGAGCCGGTCAGCATCACCTCGGGCTCGGGCTCGGTGGCGTGGACGTCGTCGGAGATGACGATCCCCCACAGGGCGCGGCCCTGCACCGACGTGCCCATGGTGACGGTGCGCGCCAGGGTCGGATGGGCCGCGGCCAGGGCGGCCAGGTCGCTGCCGATCTGGGCGTGGGTCGGGTAGTAGAGGGCCTTGTCCGGGTCGAGGCCGGCGAAGGCCTTGGCCGCGGCCGCGGTCCAGAAGGCTTCGGTCTCCAGGCGTCCGGCCCGGTCGTCGTCCGGCAGGCGGACGAAGCTCCAGCCCGCGGCGGCCAGGGCGGCGGCCTCGGCCTCCGTCACCCGCGGGGTGAAGACCAGCCGGCCGCCGCCGGCCGGCCGGACCTGCTCGCGGTCGAAACCGGCCAAAGGCACCGCTGCCAGCAGCCGGTCCAGCTCGGCCCGGTCGGCCAGGTCCAGGCGCACCGGGTGATCGTTCCACGCGGCCTCGACCCACAGCGGCAGCCCCCGGACGTCGCTGGGGATCTGCGCGGTCGCGCTGTCCGGCATGCCCGCCACGAGGACGAGGACGGCCAGCAGCAGGCCGGCCGGCCACAGGTGGCGGCCGGGGGCCCGGCCGGAACGCTTCATCATGGTCGCCATTCCCTTCGCTGTCTGCAGGGCTGCGGTGCTGCTGGGTGCCGGGCGCGGGACCGCGGGGATCGCTCGATCCCCGCGGCCCGCGCGCCGCGGACCGTCTACTTCAGCAGGAGCATCTTCGCGGTGGCGGCGTTGCCGTCCGCAACCACCCGACAGTAGTATACACCACTGGCGGCGCGGCGTCCGCTGTTGTCCGTCCCGTCCCAGGTTTCGGCGTGGACGGCCCCTTCCCGGTACTCGTCCACCAGGGTGCGGACCAGCCGGCCCGCCACGTCGAAGACATCCAGCCGCACGTGGCCCGGACGCGGCAGGTCGAAGCGGATCGTCGTGGTCGGGTTGAAGGGGTTGGGGTGGTTGCCGTGCAGGGCGAACACCTGCGGCACGAGGCTCGGCTCGGGCGCGACCGCGACCGGCCCGCCCCCGTAGGTGATCCGCAGGCACCAGCCGCTGAAGGTACCGACGTCGCCCCCGGCATTGTCGCTGACGGCGAGGGTCCACGCGCCATGCAGCGGTTCGCCGGTGAAGACGCCCAGGTCGCCCACGGGCACGATCTCGTCCGGGTACCAGCCGTGCAGGTCGTCGGCGCTCGAGCCGCCGCGGTTGTGCAGCTGCACCTGCGTGCCCGACGGCGAGGTCAAGGTGGCGATCAGGTCGCCCCGCCACGTGTGGGTCACGTCCACGAAGACCGC
Organism: Candidatus Krumholzibacteriia bacterium; assembly: GCA_014859985.1. Classification (GTDB taxonomy): domain Bacteria; phylum Krumholzibacteriota; class Krumholzibacteriia; order LZORAL124-64-63; family LZORAL124-64-63; genus JACZKN01. Next base: position 3,263 of record JACZKN010000129.1, read on the forward strand.
GACGTCGCCGACCGAACCGGACTGCCCGACCACGATCGCGTCCGTTACCGTCGTGTAGTCCGGCAGCGGCAGGGCCGGACTGGAGCAGGCCTCGAACACGGTCGTCGGGGTCAGCACCAGGGAGACGCCGGTGATGTCCTGGCCCTCGGCCAAAGTGATCTCCAGGACCTGGGTCAGCCAGCCCGGCTTCGCCGCGGTCACCGTATAGGTGCCCGCATAGAGGCCGTCCAGGCTGAAGCCGCCGTCCGGCCCGGTGGTGAGCACGCCGCCGTTGGGCGTGGCCGTGACCGTGATGCCGGCATGATCGGTCTCGCCCAGCAGGAGAGCCTGCCCGGAGATCGAGCAGTCGCCCGCCTCGGGCCGCATCAGCCAGTGCACCGCGTTCTCCAGCAGCGCGGTGCGGCCCGCGTCGACGGCGAGGTAGTTGAAGGTGAAGAAGACGATCTGCCCGCCCTCGGGGGCCGGATTCGGGTCGTAGGTGATGACGCTGGCGTCGGCGGGGTAGCCGGTCCAGGACAGGGGCCGCGCCGCATCCGGCAGCGGCGTCATGGCGTCGCTGTCGCCGTAGCCGGCGTAGATCAGGCCCAGCGGCACGGCCGCGGCGTTGGGGTCGTTCAGGATATGGGCCCCGGCGTCGTTGACCGCGATGGTGCCGGCGTTGTCCGCGTTCCAGTCGTTGGTGTGCATGACCTTCGCCGCGAACTCGGCGTCGCCGTAATGGTCGTAGCCCAGTTCGCCGCCCTCCAGCAGCAGGCGGCCGCCGGCTTCGGCGAAGTCCACCAGGGCGGCCTTAAGCACGGTGTTCTGCAGCGTCTCGGTGTTGTCGCCGCAGGCCAGGACGACCAGGTCGTAGTCCCGGAACGTCGCCGGATCGACCGTGGCGGCGGGCTCGACGACGGCGTAGAACCCCATCCCCTCCAGGTCGATCGCGATCTGCGCCGCGCTCTTCGCCGCGGTGGCCACGTACGCGTCCGCCAGCAGCACGTCTTCCTGCTTGCCGCCGTACTTGGCCTCCCGGAAGGACTTGTCCGACCCGTCGTCGATCACCAGCAGGTCGCCGCTGGTGGGTTCGAGGGCGAAGTTCCTGATCGTCTCGGGCTGCTCGATGGCGATCGCGAGGTTCACCGGCACGTGGTGGTAGGCCCGCGCCTGCACGTTGTAGGTGAAGTAGGGCAATGCGGCCACGCTGAAGCTGCCGTCGGCGGCACAGGTTGTCTCCCGGTACAGCTCGCCCGTGTCGCTGCGGAAGACGCGGATGGTCCCCTGCAGGGGCGAGAAGTCCACCGCGTCGATGACGACGCCCGCGAAGTCGCCGCTGGGGGCGGCGATCAGCTCGACGGCGAAGGTGTTGGCGCCGTAGCCGACGAAGACGGGCTGGACGTAGGGCAGGTAGCCGAAGTGGTCCACTTCCAGGGTGTAGCCGTCGACCAGCACCTCGTCGGGCGCAGCCCACGCCCCGTCCCCGTCGGTCACCACGCTGAAGACGGTGCCGCCGCCTGCGGCGACGCAGACGACGGTCACCCCCGCCAGGGGGGACCCGCCGCCGGTCACGGTGCCCGCGACCGTGCCGAAGGCCTCGATGACCGCGAAGGACTCGCGGTACAGGTCGTACCCGCTGACGGCGATGATGCCTTCGACCTGGCCCGGGCGGTCGGGCGTGACCGTCAGGTCGGCCGCCGCCGTGTCCAGCAGGGAGCCGTCGGGCATGGCCGCGTACAGGACGTGGCCGGTCTCGCCGACGGTGGCGTGCAGCGTGCCCGGCAGGTTCAGCGCGAAGGCGTCCGCCAGGCCGATGTCCGTGGTCACCGCCAGGTCGGGCGCCGTCAGCTCGGCCGCGTCGACCGCCACCGGCTCGGTGAACAGGCGGTAGGTCTGGGCGGGATCCTGCCCGACGATGTCCAGGCTCGGCCCGTAGGCGGCCGTCACCTCGAGCACCGCCACGCCGGCCGCGTCCGTGACCACGGGCAGGGTCGCGTAGGCCAGGCCCTCGGCCCAGATCTCGATGCCCGGCTGCGGGACGACGCCGCCCGCGTCCAGCACCGTCACGGTGACCTGCGTCGGCGTGTTCACGTCGATGACCGCGGGCACGATCGTCACCGTCGCCGGCACGACGACGTCCAGCTCCGTGATGTACGGCACCCGGTTCTGGGCGGTGACCACCAGCTTCAGCGGCACGCCGGGGGTCGGTTCCTCCAGGTAGGTGATGTCCACGGTGCCGCCCGCACCGACGGTGCCGGCGCCCAGCAGCACGCCGCCCTGGGTCAGGCCGACGTAGCTGCCGGGGTCCGCGGCGACGCCGAGGGCCGGCGTCCCGACGAAGACGGTCGACGGATGGGCCACGGAATTGGCCGTCGGCGCCAGGTAGGTGCTGAGGCTGGGATCGCCCAGCAGGTTGTAGATGTTCCAGTAGTACTCGATGCGGCTGGAGCCCGACTCCATCACCGCGAGGTTGCCTGCGAAGATGATGGCGTCGTTGGTCACGTACCACAGGTGCGCGTCCTCGCCGTGGTCGTGGAACACGCCGTCGTAGGCGCCCAGCCCGGTCGCCTCGTAGGGCCAGGCGGTCCCGTCGATCTGGCTGCTGGAGTGGAAGCCGACGCCCCACCAGTAGTCCTCGTCCCAGTAGGTCGAGTTGGATCCGCCGATATAGCCGATGCCGCCCTTGTCGGGGGCGCGCAGCCAGGTCTCGCCGAAGCACTCGCCGTAGTCGTAGGTCGAGGTCAGGCAGCAGTTGCCGATGGCGAGGGCGTACTTGCCCGAGTTGGTCATCCCGTTGACGTCGGCCTGGGACATGGCGGGATCGGCCCAGGAGGTCTGGCTGCCGTGGGCGGTGTAGTTGATCAGGGCCACGCCGTCGTTGACGGACTGGATGATCGCGCCCTCGACCGGCCCGTTCGAGGCCGGGTACAGGTAGGTGTTGCTGGTCAGGCCATGGGACGCATTGAAGTAGTGCGCGGTCCCGTAGTTGATCTGGCCGTTGCCGTGGGTCGGCGCCCAGGTGCCGTCGACGCCGGCGATCAGGGTCACGTTGTCCAGGTAGCCGGGGTCCGGCATGGTGAACTGGTCGTACATCATCGTCTTGTCCAGCTGGGCCTGGAGCTGGGCGGCGTTGGTCGCGCTGAGGCGGCCGTAGTACATGTCCGGCACCAGGTCGCCGTCGACGGCGCAGTAGGGCCGGTCGGTGGCGTCGCCGTCCAGGGTGAAGGTGGGCATCTGCGCCACGTCCCCCACGAGGACCACGAAGCTGGGCGCGGGCAGCTCGGGCGTCCCCGCATTGTACAGCCCGTGCAGGTAGGCCTGGATCTGGGCGGCGGTCGTGCCGACCTCGGGCGTGCCGGTCACGGCCGTGACCACGTTGAAGCCCCGCTCGGTCTTCCAGGCCGCGAAGTCCGCGAGCTGGGAGGCGAACAGCGGCGGCGTAACGATGACCATCGTCACCACGTCGCCCACCCGGTCGGGATAGTCGTCGTGGAAGCCCTTGGCGCCGGCCATGCCCGCGTAGAGGTGCTCGAAGAAGGGGCTCCAGGTGCGGGCGATCAGGTCGGTGGCGGCCAGGGCGTCCGCGCCCGCGAAGGTGACCGTCACGTCCATCGACTCGATGACCTCGATCTCGTTGCTCGCGGGGAAGTAGGCGACCGGGGAGATCTCCAGGCGGCCCACGTCCATGGCGCGCAGGCGGCCCTGCCCGACGACGCGGGCGACCGGCTGCCGGACCTCGGCCTGCAGGTAGGCCGCCGTGTCGCGCACGAAGGGCACCCGGGCCGGATCGGCGCTCTTGGAGAGGCTCGGCTGGGCGGGCATCACCGGATGGACGACGCCGTGGTCCGCCAGCTTGAGGCGGCGCGTCACCACGTTGCGCACGTCGACCTGCGCCGCGGCGCCGGCGGGGATGGCGATCAGCCGGTTCATCATGGGCAGCTCGGGCGCCCCCTCGGTGCGCGAGGCGTGGAAGCCCGGGATGACCAGGCGCACGAACACGCCGCCCTTGGTGTCCACCTCGATCGTCTGGATGCGGCCGACTTCCACGCGGAATGCCAGTTCCGCCTTGCCGTCGCGGGTCACCGCCAGCGCCGGAGCTCCGTCGCTCAACAGGATGTCGGCATGCGCCGCCCCGGCCGCGCAGGTGCTGAGCACCAGGAGGCCGATGAACATCTTCCTGGACATCATCGTGGTCCTTTCGTTGGCGGAATCGGTCATGCCGGCGCGCCGAAACACCGACGGACCTCCACCCCCAGGGTCCGGTCGGGCGCGGACGACATGAAAGCTTCTTATCGTTATCATACTACACGGCAACATCTTGTACCCAAATCGTTTATGCTTTTTTCTGAGCACTTGTCTCGTTCTCGCGACGAATGTTTAGGTATGGCCCGAGCGGAGCGCCTGATGAAAATACCATTGATCGAGTCCGATGGTCGGCAACGGGTCCACGGGAGTCGGTGGTCCTCGCGCACCGCCGGCCCCCGGGCATTGCAAACGCGCAATCAATCTTGACAAAATTACTCAAGTATATTATCTCAAAGACCGTACCCGGCCCCGGCAGGGGCAACCGCCCACACCGAACGAACGGGAGATGGACCCGCCATGCCCTACCCCGAGCAGATGGTGGCCCCCATGCGGGCCGAGCTGACCACCGCCGGTGTCGAGGAGCTGCGCGACCGCGCCGCCGTCGACGCCTGGTTCGCCGAGCGCAGCGGCACGTCGCTGCTGCTGATCAACTCCGTGTGCGGCTGCGCCGCCGGCAGCGCCCGGCCTGCGGTGAAGCTGGCCATGTCCCTGGACCGGCGTCCGGACCGCGCCGCCACGGTCTTCGCCGGCCAGGACCTCGAGGCCACCGCGCGGGCCCGCGAGCTGATCGGCGACGTGCCCCCCAGCAGCCCGTCCATCGCCCTGTTGAAGGACGGCGAACTGGTGCACTTCGTGCCCCGTCATCTGATCGAGGGCCAGACCGCCGAGCTGGTGGCCCGCGAGCTGGGCGAGGCCTTCGCCGAGCACTGCTGAGAGGACGCACCATGGGCACTTTCCACGACCACAAGGGCGAGCTGCACGGCATCACCGTGGTGGCCGAGGCCGGCGACACGGTCTACGTGGGCCGCTGCGACACCATCACCGACCAGGGCGTGGTCCTGCTGGACTGCGACCGGCACACCGAGGGCGAGGACGGCAAGTCCAACGCCGACTGGCTGCAGCGCGCCGCGCGCTTCGGCATCTGGAAGAAGCACGATCGCCTGGTGCTGCCGCGGGCCGAGGTGGGCGCCGTCACGCCCCTGGGCGACTTCGTGCGCCGGGGCGCGGAGGCCGCACGGCCCCTCGCGACGGCCACGGCTGCCGCCGGACCCGCGCCAGCTTCCACCCCGGCCGCCCCG
>JACZKN010000130.1 GCA_014859985.1 Candidatus Krumholzibacteriia bacterium
CCACCGGCACGCCGGCGGCGCGGGCACGGACGGCCAGGGAACCCCCTGAAGTCAGGGCCAGCCGGCGGCAGCCGCGGCGGCCGGATTCCTCCCAGCCGCTGAGGGTCTCCTCCGTGTCGCCGGAATAGCTGGAGACGACGACCAGGTCCCCGGGTCCCGCCCAGGCCGGCAGCCCGTAGTCCCGGTGCACGTGCAGCTGGGCGCCGGACACCAGCGGCGCCAGCAGGTCGCCGGCGATGGCCGAGCCTCCCATGCCGCAGAGCACGACGCGGCCCGGCGCCGGTCCGCCCGCGGCGGCGTCCGCCAGCCCGGGCAGGCCCGCGCTCTCCAGCAGCTGGTCAGGCAGCCGGTCCACCAGGTGCAGCATGCGGCCGGCGCCGCCCTCGGGCCAGCGGCTCACGTGTCGTCTCCCGCGAGGGCCCGTTCCCGCTTGCGCTGGGCGATGTACTCGGCGAGCAGCAGGTTGGCCTCCCCGGAGGTGGCCAGGGTCAGCAGGTGCTCCACCAGGCGCCGGGCCTCGGCGAAGGTGGTCCAGCGGATCACCTGCTTGATCTTGGGCAGGGCCGCGCCGTGGAGGCTGATCTCGTCCAGGCCCAGGCCCAGCAGCACCTCGGCCAGGCGGGTCTCCGAGCCCATCTCGCCGCACAGGCCCACCCCGATGCCCGCGGCGTGGGCGGCGGCCACCGTCTGGTCGATGGCGCGCAGGATGGCCGGGTGCAGCGGCTGGTACAGGTACGACACCCGGGCGTTGCCCCGGTCCATCGCCAGGGTGTACTGGATCAGGTCGTTGGTGCCGATGGAGAAGAAGTCGCACTCGGCCGCCAGCAGGTCCGCCGCCAGCACCGCCGAAGGTGTCTCGACCATGATGCCTACCTGCGGCTGGGCGCAGTGCTCGTGGCCCTCGCGCTGCAGTTCGGCCCGCGCCTCGTCCACCACCGAGCGGGCGTCGCGCAGCTCCTGGACGCCGGTGATCATGGGAAACATGATGCGGGCGTCGCCCGCCGACCCGGCGCGCAGGATGGCCCGCACCTGGGTCTTGAAGAGGGCGCGGTTGGCCAGCAGGAAGCGGATGCCCCGCCAGCCCAGGAACGGGTTGTACTCCCGCTTGGCCCCCAGGTAGTCCGAGACCTTGTCCCCCCCCACGTCCAGGGTGCGGAAGACCACCGGCCGGCCGGCCATGCGCTCGACGAAGCGCCGGTAGGTGCGGACCTGTTCCTCCTCGGTTGGGATGGTCGCGTGCTGGAAGAAGAGGTACTCGGTCCGCAGCAGGCCCACGCCCTCGGCGCCCCGGGCCAGCGCCTCGTCCAGCTCGATGGGCAATTCGATGTTGGCCAGCATGGCGATGCGGCGGCCGTCCGGGGTCAAGGCCGGCAGGTCCCGCAGGAAGGCCAGCTTCTCGTTGGCTGCCACCTGCTGGAGACCCAGGGTCTCGTAGTGCTCGCGGGTGCCGGTGTCCGGCTCGACGATCAGCACCCCGCCGGTGCCGTCGACGGCCACCTGCAGTCCGGCCTCCAGTTCGGAGGCGCGCCCGGCCAGGCCCACCACCGCCGGCACGCCCAGGGAGCGGGCCAGGATGGCCACGTGGCTGGTGGGCCCCCCCTCGTCCATCGCGAAACCCAGGACGTTGTCGCGGCCGAGGGCCGCCGTGTCGCTGGGCGCCAGGTTGCGGGCGGTGACGACCGACGGCACGGCGGGCAGGTCCAGGGCCGGCCGGCCGTCGCCGAGGAACGCCCGCAGCACCCTCTGCTCCACGTCGCGCAGGTCGTTGACCCGCTCGCGGAAGGTCTCGTCCTCGATCTCCAGGAAGCGGGTGGCCAGGTCGCCCACGGCGCGGGTGAAGGCCGCCTCGGCGTTGATGCGCTCGAGGCGGATCACGGCCAGGGTGGCGTCCCAGACCATGGTGTCCTCGAGGATCAGGAGCTGCGTGGAGAGGATGTCCGCCTCGTCCGGGCCCAGCTCCCGGGCCAGGCTGTCGACCAGATCCTGGATCTCGGTGCGGGCCTGGTCCACGGCCGCGCCGAAACGTTCGCATTCGCTGGGGATCAGCTCGGGCACGATGGTGCGCCGTTCGGCGGCCAGGATGCGGCGCCGGATCGGGTGCACCGGACCGACCGCGTAGCCGGGGGAGGCGGAGATGCCTTCGAGACGCCGCATCCTCAATGGCCCGGCTCGGGTTCGGGGATGGCCAGCTCGACCTCGATCAGCCTGATCATACGCGCCAGCGCTTCCTCCTCGTCCGGTCCGGCGACCTCGATCTGCACGTCGGTGCCGAACTCGGCCGCCAGGCTGGCCAGGCCCATGATGCTCTTGGCGTTGGCGATGCGGCCGTTGTACCGGATCGTCACTTCCGAGGCGAAGGACTTGGTGAGTTTCACGATCCGCCCGGCGGCGCGCAGATGGAATCCCACCGGATCGGACACGGTCGCGTTCGCTGTCTTCACTTGCGGAGACCCCTGCAGCTATGGAGAGTGATCGGAGCCAGCATAATCTAGCCGCCAACCTGCTAAATGGCAAAGGACAGCGCGAACGCCAGGCCCCCCGCCGCGAGGATCAGGAGCTCGCCCGGCAGCCGCCGGCGCAGCAGCAGGGGCAGGCCCAGGCCGAGCAGGGCGGCCGCCGCAGGCGCAAGGCCGAATGCCGCACCGCCAAGCGATTCACAGACAAAAAGATAGTAGCCCAGAAGCACGCCGG
>JACZKN010000131.1 GCA_014859985.1 Candidatus Krumholzibacteriia bacterium
CGGGGTGCGCGAACTCGGCCTGCCGGATCCCGAACCGCGGGGCCTGTCCGGGGCGCAGCTGCCGCCGCGGCGGCCCGGCAACACGGGCCTGGGCCCGGAAGCGGCCGCCCTGGCCCGGCAACAGCTGGGCAAACCCTACCAGTGGGGCGCTTCGGGCCCGGACCGCTTCGACTGCAGCGGCCTCGTGCAGCACGTCTACGGCGAGTTGGGCGTCCCGATGCCGAGAATCTCGCGGGAGCAGGCCACCATGGGCCGCACCGTGCGCCTGGGCGAACTGCAGGCGGGCGACCTGGTCTTCTTCGCCATCAACGGCGGCGACATCGACCACGTGGGCATCTTCCTGGGCGGCAGCGAGTTCGTGCACGCCCCGCGGCGCTACCTGCCGGTCAGCCTCGAGTCCCTGGACAACGCCTGGTGGCGGCAGCGCTACCGGCTGGCCCGGCGGCTCGGATGAGCCGGCGCCCGCACCTGCCCAGGCGCCTGGCGGCCCGCTTGGTCCCCATGGCCGCAGCAGGCCTGCTGGGCTTGCCCGGACCGCTCCCCGACCCCGGACGCTGAGTTGCCGTGGCACGCATGTTGCGCCCGTCCCGGTGCCGGTCCGTCGGTCCGGCGGCGCCCCGCAGGGGGCCCAGCCCGGCGGCAGGACCGCCCGGGAGCCGCGCAACGTATTATTCGGCAAGGGATTGACGAAGACGCGAGCGCGGCCGGATTCCGGACACGTTTCCGGCCTCCCGGCAGGATCATCGCGGCCCGCGCACGGCCCCGCCCCGGCGGCGGCCAGAATCCTGACGGAGCCGCCCAGGAACCCGGCCGTCCGCGGCCGCTGCGCCCCCGGGGCGCCGAACAGACCATCGGAGGTCGTCCGCATGTCAGCCGCCACCCTCGCGAGGACCGCCCAGGCGGGCAAGTACCTCGCCTTCGAACTGGCCAGGGAACTCTACGGCGTGGAGATCCTGCGGGTACAGGAGATCACCACCGCGGCGGGCATGCGCCCGGTGCCCGGCCAACCCGCCTGCGCCGCCGGCGTGATCCGGCTGCGGGGCCGCACCATCCCGGTGGTGAGCCTGCGCCGGCGGCTGGGCTTGTCGGGGCCGACGCCGCCCGGGCGCGCCTGCGTGGTGGTCGTGGACGTGGTCAGCGGCACCGGGGTCCTCGCCGTCGGCCTCCTGGTCGACGCGGTCACCGAGGTCTGCAGCTTCGAGGCCGGCGCCATCGACGGGCCTCCGGGCCAGGGCGGCGGCATCGAGGAGGGCGACTGGATCGCCGGCATCGCCCGTGCGGGCGACACCAGCGTCTGCCTGATCGAGGTGGACCGCCTGCTGACCCGCCGCGAGCGCAAACAGGTGGCCCTGATCGCGGGCAGCGCCCAGGCCGATTGACGCCAACGGAATCCCCGCGGAAGAAGGAGCCGGCCGTGCTCGACAAGCAGACGATTCTCAGGCAGATCAGGAACGTGCCGTCGCTGCCGTCGGTGGTCATCAGGATCCGCCAGTACCTGAACAACCCCGACGTGAGCTTCGATGCCCTGGCCAAGGTCATCGAGCACGACCCCGGCCTGACCGCCAACATCCTGCAGCTGGCGAACTCGGCCTACTTCGGCTGGTCCCGCCGCATCAAGACGGTCAAGGAGGCCATCACGCGGCTGGGCACCAACCGCATCTTCCAGATGGTGCTGTGCATGTCCGTGGCCCCGCTGGTGCGCAAGCCCATCAAGGGCTACGACATGGAGGCGGACGCACTCTGGGAGCACTCCTTCGCCACGGCCATCTTCGCCGAGAAGATGGTGCAGACCCTGAAGGTGCGCGGGCGCGAGGAGGCCTTCACCGCCGGCCTGCTCCACGACATGGGCAAGGTGGTGCTGGGCACCTTCATCGAGGTGGACGACCACCCCATCAAGGAGCTGGTGACGCTGGAGGGCCTGCCCTTCGACGAGGCCGAGCGCCGCGTGCTGGGGATGGACCACGCCGAGGTCGCGGCCGAACTGCTCGCGTCCTGGAACCTGCCCCCGGAGGTGGTCGCGGCCGCGCGCTGGCACCACAACCCCGCGGCCGCCGACGAGCACCAGCAGATCGTCGACATCGTGCACCTGGCCGACGCGCTGGCCATGCGCGCGGGCTGGGGCGGCGGCGTGGACCTGGGCCTGTACCGGGTGGAGGAGGAGGCGATGCTGCGCCTGGGGCTGACCGCGGGCATCGCCGAGGAGCTGACGGCGAAGGTCGAGCCGGAGTTCCAGGAGATGAGGGACCTCTACCTGTCGGGCCCGAAGGGCGCCGGGCGTCCGCGCCAGCCGGCCTGAGCCCCCGGGCTCAGACGAGGCTGAAGACCGACAGGACCTCGGCCATGTCCTCGGCCGTGAACGGGCGCGCCAGCAGGAACACCGCCCCCGCCGCCCGCGCCTGGTCCACCATGTCCCGGGTGACGTTCGCCGTGACGAAGCCGAAGGGGACCGTCGATCCTGTCGCCTTCAATTCCCGCAGCAGCTCGATTCCCGACATCTCCGGCATGTGCCAGTCCGCAAGCACGACGTCCGGCGCCGCGCTGCGGACCAGTTCCAGCGCGATGCGGCCGTTCTCCGCCTCGAGGATGTCGTGTTCGGCGTAGCCCGCCTGGCCGATCGTCCGGGTGACGATGCGGCGCATGGCACGGGAGTCGTCGACGACGAGGATCTTCACGGTTCGCTGCCTGTCTGCCTGGACGCGGTTGCCCCGCGGCCCCTGGCGGGCCGGGTGCGGGTCATCCCCGGGGTGATCGGCCGCCGGCCGCGCCGGTTGAGCGCCAATCACGCGCCGATGACGACCTTGGTCGCGGCGGCCAGCGCCTCGGTCACCGCGTCCTCCAGGTCCATCGCCGCCGCATGCCGTAGCAGGTCCTCGGCGCGGGCGTGCAGCACGGGCCTGGGCGAGCGGATGGAACAGCAGTCCCGGTAGGGCCGGATCGAGGTGGCGAAGGCGCCGATCTCCTTGGACCAGGCGGTGATCTCCGTCTTGTCCATGCCCACCAGCGGCCGCAGGACCGGCATCTGCACGTCCGGGGCGATGGCCCCCAGGTTCTCCAGGGTCTGGCTGGCCACCTGGCCCAGGCTGTCGCCGGTGACCAGCGCCCGGCAGCTGGAGCGGCCGGCCAGGCGATCGGCCGTGCGCACCATGAAGCGCCGGAACAGCACCATGTCGTAGTTGTCGGGCACCGTGCCGATGGCCCGCAGCTCGTAGGGCACCACCGGCACCAGCCACAGGGCCAGGGGCACCGGCGAGAAGCGGGCGAGCAGGCGCACCAGGTCCTCGATCTTGCCCGTGTCCGCCTCGGCCGGCGTGCGGCCCGCGTAGAAGTGGATGAACTCCGGGCGCACGCCGCGGCGCATCATCAGCCAGGCCGCGACCGGCGAGTCGATGCCTCCGGACAGCAGCACCATCACCCGGCCGCTGCTGCCGGCGGGCAGGCCGCCGTAGGCCAGCTCCTTGCGGGTGAAGACCAGCACGTGCTCCTTCAGCACCAGCACGTTGACCACGAAGTCCGGCTGCTGCATGCGGCCGGGCAGGCCCGTGTCCACGTGCACGGCGCGGCCCACCTCGGCGCTGATCTGCAGGGAGGTCAGGGGGAAGTCGCGGTCGCTGCGCCGGGTCTCCACCTTGAAGTTCAGGGCGGCGCCCCGGTCGCGGGCGGCCAGGGCCCGGGCGACGGCGCAGACCCGGGACAGGCGCGGCGCCACGCCCTGGGCGACGTCCTGCGCCAGCTCCGGGTCCACCTCGCCGCGGGGCACGGCCACCGCCGGCGAGACCCACACCAGCCCGAAGACCCGGCGCAGGCGCGCGGCGGCCTGGTCCGCCCCGGCGGCGTCCTCCAGTTCCACCACCACCCGGCTCTCCACGTGGCGGACCTCCCGCACGGGCAGGCCCGCCAGGGCCTTGCGCACGTTGTTCAGCAGCCGGCGCAGGAACATGGCCCGGTTCTTCCCCTTCAGGGCGATCTCCGCGTAGGTGGCAACGATGACGGGCGAGGCCAGGTCCATGGGATCTCCCGACGCAGGGCGAACGCGGTTGCATCCTGCAGGCTGCGCGCTATGCTTGGGCGCCGCTGCGGTCGCAGGGCCGCGGGAAGCGGAGAAGGACAGGAACTGGAGAATTAAACGGCGGGGGCGCGGGGCGCAAGCCCCCATCGCCCCGGGGAGCGGCCATGGACCAGATCGCCGGCATCCGCCTCGACCCCAGCGGCACCGCCGCCTTCCTGGCCGAGGCGGACCTGGACGCCCTGGCCGGACCGGTGGCCGCCGTCGCCGCCGAGCTGACCGCGGGCACCGGGCCGGGCAGCGGGTTCCTGGGCTGGCGGGACCTGCCCGAACAGGTGGAAGAGGCCGATTTCGCCGCCATCGAGGCCGAGGCGGCGCGCATCCGCGACCTGGCCGACTGCTGCGTGGTCGTCGGCATCGGCGGCTCGTACCTCGGCGCGCGGGCGGTGCTCGAGGCCCTGGGCGGGCCCGCCCCGGGGGCGCCGGAAATCCTCTTCGCGGGCACGGGGCTGTGCCCGGCCACCCTGGGCCGGGTGCTGGACCGGGTGGCCGGGCGCGAACCCGCCTTGTGCGTCATCTCCAAGTCGGGCACCACCTTGGAGCCGGCGGTGGCCTTCCGCCTGCTGCGGGCCCACCTGGAGCAGCGCTACGGCGCCGGCGGGGCCGCCCGCCGCATCACCGCCATCACCGACGCCCGCCGCGGCGCCCTGAAGACCATGGCCGACGAGGAGGGCTACCCCGCCTTCGTGGTGCCGGACGACGTGGGCGGCCGCTTCTCGGTGCTGACGCCGGTGGGCCTGGTGCCCCTGGCGGTGGCGGGCCTGGACATCCGGGCCCTGGTGGCCGGCGCCCGCGCCATGCGCAGCGCCTGCCTGAACGACGACCTGCGCGCCAACCCGGCCCACTTCTACGCCGCCCAGCGCCACGCGTTGTACGCCAAGGGGTTCACCATCGAGGTGCTCAGCAGCTTCCACGGCGGGCTGGGGCAGCTGGCCGAGTGGTGGAAGCAGCTCTTCGGCGAGAGCGAGGGCAAGCAGGGCAAGGGCATCTTCCCGGCCACGGCGGTGATGACCACCGACCTGCACAGCCTCGGCCAGTACCTGCAGGACGGCCGGCGCTGCCTCCAGGAGACGTTCCTGACCGTGCGCCGCACCCGGGGCGAACTGGTGGTGCCGGGCCAGGGGGAGGGCGGCCGCGACCTGGACGGCCTGGGCTACCTGGCGGGGATGCCCCTGGACGAGATCAACCAGCGCGCCTTCGAGGGCACGCGCCGGGCCCACGTGGCCGGCGGGGTGCCCTGCACGGCCTTCGAACTCGAAGAGGTGACTCCGTTTACGATCGGCGCGCTGCTCTATCTGTTCGAGCAGGCGGTCGCCGTCAGCGGGCGCCTGCTGGGGGTCAACCCCTTCGACCAGCCGGGGGTCGAGGCCTACAAGCAGGAGATGTTCCGGCTGCTCGGTAAGCCCGGGGCGTGAATGCGGATTGATCCGGCATCGGCCGGCTCCTATTTTGGGCGTACCGTTTTCCAGTGCTCCGGCCGGCGCCGAGGGAGGCCCCCCGGAGCGGCCATCCCGGGAGGATCAACGTGAAGAAGCTGTCCCTGATCATCATCCTTGTCCTGGCGGGCGCCCTGCTCGTCCTGGCGGGTTGCAGCAAGAACGACGGCGGGACCGGCGAGGCCGCCCCGCAGGCGGCCCAGCAGACCGCCCAGCAGGCCACGCCCGCGGCCGCGCCCACCGGTTCGGACATCTGGCACGGCACGGTGCTCGAGACCATGGACGCCGCCAGCTACACCTACGCCCTGCTGGACATCGGCATCGAGCAGGTCTGGGTCGCGGGCCCGCAGACCACGATCGCGGTGGGCGACCACGTGCACGTGGGCGCGGGCATGGCCATGCCCGACTTCGAGAGCAAGGCCCTGGGCCGCACCTTCGACGTGGTCTATTTCGTGGGCGCGATCGAGAAGGGAGACCACGGTGTGCCGACCGCGACGGTGCCCGCCGATCACCCCGGCGGCGCGGTGCCCATGGGCATGGGCGCCGGCAACGACGCGGCCAGCCACACCACCACCGCGCGCGAGACCGTCGAGGGCGTGGCCAAGGCCGCCGGCGGCCAGACCGTGGCCGAGATCTTCATCAACGCCGCCTCGCTCAAGGACAAGAACGTCAAGGTGCGCGGCCGCGTGGTCAAGTTCTCGCCCAACATCATGGGCACCAACTGGCTCCACATCCAGGACGGCACCGGCGCCGAGGGCACCCACGACCTGACCGTCACCACCGCCACCGCCGTGAAGGTGGGCGACGTGGTCCTGGTCGACGGCCCGCTGTCGGTGGACCGGGACTTCGGGGCGGGCTACCGCTACCCGGTGATCGTGGAGAACGCCACGGTCGTCGTCGAGTAGACGGCCGCTGCAGGCGCCGGCAGGACGAGGGGCCCGGATTCGCCCGGGCCCTTCGTCGTCGGCCCGAGCGGCCGCGAAAACGCTGGCGCCCCGCCCCCCGGCGTTCCAGACTTGACCCATGCCCGCGTATCCCCGGCCCCGGACCCCTCAAGGAGGCCCTCCCATGCCGCGCCGTCTGCTTGCCGTCCTGATCCTGATGGTCCTGCCCGCCGTGGTCGCCCCCGGTGCCTTCGCCGCCGAACTGCCGGCCTACACCCCCGACGCCAACACCGCCCGCGACCAGGTACCGGACGCCTACAAGTGGGACCTGACACCCCTGTTCGCCGACGACGAGGCCTGGGACAGGGAGCTGGCCGAGGTGGCGGCCGCCCTGCCGCAGCTGGCGGCCTACCGGGGCGAGCTGGCCGATCCCCGGGCGCTGGCCGCCTGCCTGGAGCTCTACTTCGACCTGCACGACCGCGCCAGCCACGTGGCCCAGCACGCCAACCTGGCGCTGGACACCGCCCTCACCGACGAGCGCCTGCAGGCCCGCCAGCAGCGCAGCCTGACCCTGATGGACGAGGTCATGGCCACGGCCGGCTTCATCCGCGGCGAGCTGCTGGCGCTGGACGCGGGCGCGGTGCAGGAGGCCTACGCCGCCGGCGACGCACTGGCCCGGTTCCGGCCCTACATCGACAACCTGCGCCGCCGCGCCGGCCGCGTGCTCTCGCCCGAGGGCGAGCGCCTGATGCAGCTGGCGGGCGACAATCTCTGGGCCGAGATCGACCTGAACGAGCTCCCGAGCGCCCACGAGGAGACCTTCGGCGCCCTGCTGTCGAACATCGCCTGGCCGGTGGTGCGCGACGCCGACGGCAACGAGGTGCAGCTGACCCTGTCCAACCTCTCCCGCTTCCGCAGCTCGCCCGACCGCCGGGTGCGCGCCGAGGCCATGAACGCCTTCCTCGCCACCCTGCGCCGGTTCCAGCACGCGCTCGCCGCCACCCTGGCCGGCCAGTTCGAGCTGGACGTGTTCTACGCCCGCGCCCGCGGCTACGACACGGCGCTCGAGGCGTACCTGGACAAGGACAACATCCCGGTCGCGGTGCACGACAACCTCATCGCCGCGGTGAACGCCAACCTCGAGCCTCTGCACCGCTACGTCGAGCTCAGGAGGAAGGTGCTGGGCCTGGACAGCCTGCACCTGCACGACCTGTACGTGCCCATGGTCGAGGCCGCCGAACTGGACGTGCCCTACGCCCGCGCCCTGGAGATCCTGCCCGCGGCCCTGGCGCCCCTGGGCCCGGACTACGTCGCGCTGCTCGAGACCGGCCTCGACCCCCGCAACGGCTGGGTCGACGTCTACCCCAGCCATGACAAGGACAGCGGCGCGTTCAGCGCCAGCGTCTACGGCCGCCACCCCTACGTGAAGATGAACTACCAGGACTCCCTGGACGACCTCTCGACCCTGGCCCACGAGTACGGCCACGCCATCCACAGCCACCTGGCCATGACCCACCAGCCCTACTGGACCCACCGCTACGTGGCCTTCCTGGCGGAGATCGCCTCCACCTGCAACGAGGCGCTGCTGTCGGACTGGCTCGTGCGGCAGGCGCCGGACAAGGCGGCCAAGGCGGGCATCCTGGCGGCCGAGCTGGAGACCATCCGCCAGACCATCTACCGCCAGACCCTGTTCAGCGAGTTCGAGCGCGCCGTGCACGCCTTCGTGGAGGAGGGCACGCCGGTGACCGCGACCCTGCTGGACGCCACCTACCGCGACCTGGTGCAGCGCTACTACGGACCGGGCTTCACCCTGGACGCGAACGACGGCATGGAGTGGGCCTACATCCCGCACTTCTACTACAAGTACTACGTCTACAGCTACGCCACGGGGCTGAGCTGCGGCATCGCGATCGCCGAGCAGGTCAAGGCCCAGGGCCGGCCCGCCGTGGACGGCTACCTGCAGATGCTGCGGGGCGGCAGCGCCGAGGCGCCGCTGGAGCTGCTGAAGAAGGCGGGGGTCGACCTGACCCGGCCGGACGCCATCGAGGCCGCGCTGGAGCGCTTCGACCGCACGGTGACCGAGCTGGCGGAGCTGCTCGAGATCCGGATGTAGGGCGGTGGCAAGCACATCGCGCGCTGTAATGATTGCATTATATGCGAGAGCCGGCCCCGGTCCGAATAACGCTCAACTCCCCGAGCGCCGGGGCCGAATGATCCGGATGGAGGGGAGGTAGATCCGCCGCGGCTGCGCACGATCGCGCGGGCGGGGCGAAACCATATGAGTGAGCTCCTGACCCGCGATGCGCCGCCGGTGGACGAGGCCCAGCTCGTCGACCCGCAGGCCGTGGCCGACCTGATGGCCGCGCTCGAACGCGTCTTCAAGATCGGGGTCTACTACCCGTCGGGCCACGTCATGTGCGACCAGGCGGCGTCGCATTTCATGGCGGCCCTCGACCGCACCCTCGGCAAGGCGCCGTCCCTGCGCTTTTCCCTGGCCGGCGGCGTGCTGCAGCTGCAGGACGTCGTGCTCGACGACAGCCTGCGCGGCGTCGCCGGCTTCCGCGAGATCCTCGCCCTGCTGGGCATCAGCGGCGTCGTGATCGACAGCAATGTATCCGCGGGGGAGCTGCACCAGTTCGTCACCCGGCTGCTCCACTACCGCAACCGGGTCAAGGGGGCCCACCGCTTCCAGCAGGTGGTGGTCGAGGGGCTGCCGTTGAGCATCGCCGTCGAGCACCTGGAGTTCATGGCCCGCGAGGTCGAGCCGGACGAGGGCGCCGAATCCGGCGGCGGCGACGCCCGCAATCCCACGCTCGAGTCCCTGCTGACGGCCCTGGCCAGGCATGGCCTCGGTCCCGAGGAACTGGAGCGCTGCCGCAAGCTGCTGGAGGCCATCCCAGGCTACCTGAAGCGGGGCGTCCTGGACGGGGCGGCCCTGCCCCAGGTCAGCTGGCACGACGTCGAACAGCTGCTGCTGCGGGCCGTGCAGTCGGCGGCCGAGCCTCCGCAGGACGGCACCGGCGGCGGCCGCCGCGGCCCTGCCGGCGGCGGCATGAACCTCGACGCCCTGACCGCCATCTTCAAGACCCTCGGCGAACGGACCGATGCCGAGAATCCCCGCCAGGCGATCGACCTGCTGCTGTCCCTGTCGCGCCGCGCGGGGCCCGCCGCAACCGACGGCGACGGGGCGCCCAAGCCCCAGCCGAAGCGCTCGGACGAGGCGCAGGAATGGCCGATCGCGGAGCTGCGCGCCGCCCTGGACGAATGCGCCGTCCAGGCCGCCGGCCCGGTGTCCCTGTCCGGCGGCAGCCGGCGCGAGGAACTCGCCATCCTGGCCGAGATGCTCGGCCGCGACCAGAAGCTGCCGGTGCAGGTGCGCATCCAGAAGCGCATCCGCGACATCGCCCGCACCGGCCTGGCGCCGGACGAGTGGACGATCGCCGTGGCGGGCATGCGCGCCCTGGCGGACCCGCAGCAGGAGGAGCGCCTGTTCGGCCCGCTGCTGGTCCTTACCGACGCGTTGCGGGCCTCGGGCGAGGCCTCGGTGCTGGCCTTCCTGCGCGACGTCGGCGCCGGCTGCTCGCCGCAGCAGACCGCGCTGATCTGGCCGTTCCTGGTCAACGAGATCCTGCTCGAGGGCCGCCAGCGCGACCAGAGGGCCTTCAACGAGGTCTGTACCCTGGCCGGATCCCTGGACGAGCAGGTCATGCAGTCGAGGCTGCCGCGGCTGGAGTCCCTGGCCGCCCTGCGCGAGCGGCGCTGCGTGCGCGGCGCCTTCACGCCGCCGCCCCGCGAACTGCACCGGGTGTTCGCCCTGGTCCTGGGCTCGGCGCACGCGGACATGGTGGGCGAACGCCTGCTGGACGGGCTGCGCCACAACCCGCCCAACTGGCTGGCCGAGGCCGTGGTGCCGCTGCTGCGGCGCTACCAGCCCAGGTACCGCCGGTTCCTGATCGAGGTGCTGCGCATGCGGGACGAGGAGGAGCCCGGGAAGACCCTGCTGGAGGCGGCGGGGCGCGCCGTCGGCGATCACCTGCCGGCGGTCACCCTTAAGGACTCGCACGAGGAGTGGCTGCCGCGCACCCTGCGCGCCCTGGCGGCCCTGAACGTGCCCGGCGGCGAGGCCGTCCTGCGCGGCATCGTCGACCAGCGCCGCTGGTTCATCATCCACGCCTGGCCGGAGAACTGCCGCCAGGCGGCGCGGGACACCCTCGCCAGCTGGCGACAGCGGGCCGCCCGGGAGATCCCGGCCGACCCCGCGGTACCGACCGGGGAGGCGACATGACCGCCCAGCCCGAGCTCGACAAGATCGTGATCCTGCTCAGCAGCGGCATCGCCCAGCGCAAGCTGTACTTCGCCGGCCACCCCAAGGTGAAGAGCCTGGGCGAGGAGTTCATCGCCCTGCTCCACGCCTTCCTCGACAGCGCGGCCAGGGACGAGCTCTTCATCGGCGTCATCGACGGAAAGCTGGTGTACGAGGGCCGCTTCCTGGTGGGGCCGAGCATCGCCGGCGGGCAGTTGATCCGCTTCGCCGGCCTGCTGCACGGCGGCGGCTTCGTCTTCGCGCGCGGAACCACCGCCGAGGAGATCACGGAGCTGCTGGGTCTGGCCGCCGACCTGCAGGATCCGGTCGGCGGTTTGGCGGAGGCCCGCGCCCTCATGGCGGCCCGGGGCCTGCAGCACGTGCGCGTGGCCGCCGAGTACCTCGATCCCGCGGGCGTGGGTGCCGACAACGAGAAGGTCACGTGGCAGGGCAAGGACCAGGGCGGCGGCCACCTCGACTCGCCGGTGCTGATCTACCAGGCCCTTTACGACGTGGTGACCAACGCCCACACCAATGCGGCCCTGGACCGCATGCTGGACATCGACAACGCCCGCTCGGTCAGCGAGTACCTGCTGCACAGCACCCGCGAGAGCTTCACCGACATCATCCAGCTGATGCACTACCCCGACTACGACAGCTACACCGTGGGCCATTCGGTGCGCGTGGCCACCCTGGCGGTGCACCTGGGGAACAAGCTCGGCCTGCCGGAAGAGGGCCTGCTGGAGCTGGGCACCGCCGGCCTGCTGCACGACGTGGGCAAGAGCAAGATCCCCGACGAGATCCTCTTCAAGCCGGGACGCCTGGACAAGGAGGAGTTCGCCATCATGCAGTCCCACGCCCGCCTGGGCGCGGAGATCCTGATGGAGCACAAGACCGCCACGCCCATGGACGTGGCCGCGGCCTGGGGCCACCACCGGCGCCACGACGGCGGCGGCTACCCCGCCGCGCCGGCCTGGGCCGTGCGCGACAGCGTGACGGCCCTGCTGCAGGTCTGCGACGTCTTCGAGGCGTTGACGGCGATCCGCCCCTACAAGGCGCCGATGACCCCGCGCGAGGCCTACGGCATCATGCTCAAGGACCAGGGGGCCTTCGACCCGGGGATGCTGCGCGCGTTCATTTCCACGCTGGGCCTGTACCCGCCGGGCAACCAGGTGCGCCTGGACGACGGGCGGCAGGGCACGGTCCTGGCGGCGGGCGCGGACATCGAGCGGCCGCGGGTCAAGGTGCTGGTCGACGCCCAGGGTCGCCGGCTGGACGCGGCCGACCAGCACGAAGTCGACCTGGGCGCCGCGGACGCGGGCGACCTGCAGGTGGCGGGACTCGTGCAGGACTGCGAAGCAGCCTTGGCCTGAATGGCCCCGGGTGACGGCAGGACTTCCGCTGGTCCGCCCTCCCCCTCCGTCGTATGGTGTTCCCGGCCGCCGCCGCCCGCAGCGCCGGCCGGAAGGACACCGCCGTGGCCCGTGCGCCGTTCACGCTCCTGCTCATCCACCACAGCCACACCGACATCGGCTACACCGATCTGCAGGGCCGGATCCTGCGTCGGCACGTCCACTTCCTGCGCCGGGCCATGGACATCTGCGGCCGCCGCCCGGAATTCCGCTGGCAGTGCGAGACCTTCTGGCCGGTGGAACGGGCCCTGACGGGATTCTCCAGGGAAGAGCGCGGGACCTTCGCCCGGCTGGTCGCCGCCGGCCGCATCGGCTTGTCGGCCAACCCGCTGAATTTCAGCGAGCTCGCCGACGAGGACCTGCTGCAGACCCTGCTGGACCGCCACGCCGGCACCGCCGCGTCCCTGGGCACGGTCTTGCGCTCGGCCATGACCGCCGACATCAACGGCCTGGGCCGGGGTTGGGCACGGGCCATGCTCGACCACGGCGTCGAGCACGTCTTCACCTGCGTGCACACCCACCACGGTACGCATCCCTTGCACCGCACCCAGACGCCTTTCCGGTGGGAGATGCCCGACGGCCGCCGGCTGCTGGTCTGGAACGGCGAGCACTACCACCTGGGCAACGAGATGGGTCTGGCGCCCGACGCCTGCGCCAGCTACCTGACCAAGGACGAGTGCGATGCCGACACCATCCATCGCGGCTGGTGGCAGGTGGCCGAGACGCGGATCCGCCGCTACTGCGCCGCCCTGAAGGAGCGCGGCTACCTGTACCGGTTCGCGCCGCTGATGATCTCCGGCCTGCGCACCGACAACGGCCCGCCGTCGGAGGCGATCCTCGACGCGGTCGAGCGCTGGAACGCGGCCCACGGCGGCGAGGTCACCGTGGCCATGACCACCCTGGACGCCTTCTTCGACCGCCTGCACGCCGAACGCGCCGCCATCCCGGTCCACGCCGGCGACTGGCCCGACTGGTGGAGCGACGGGCCCACCGGCGACGCCCCCGCGGTGCGCCTGTTCCGCTGCGCCGTGCGGGACCTGGCGCGCCTGACCCTGGGCCACTGGGAGTACCGCGACCGCGGCCTGGACCGGGGGCTGACGGTACGGGACGCATCCGGCGATACGCTGCCCTGCCAGTTCGATCCGGTGCC
>JACZKN010000132.1 GCA_014859985.1 Candidatus Krumholzibacteriia bacterium
CCGGCCGCGCAGGGCGGCGCCGGGTCGGCACGTGCCTTGCGCTCCCGGGCCGGGTCCATCCGCCTGCCGGCGGCGAGGACCCGGAAGGAGAGCCTCGTGATCCGGAGCCTGAACACCGCCGAGAAGGCGATGCAGATGGAACAGGTGCGCATCGACGCGCTGGCCAACAACCTGGCGAACGTGGATTCGACGGGCTTCCGCCAGATCCTCACGCGGGTGGTGGAGAAGGGGGCGCCGGACGGGCCCGTGGCCGACGCCGAGCTGACCGTGGCCGCCGCCGCCGCCGGCCGCGGCACCGCCGCCCGCCGCACCGCAAACGTCCCGGACACCCTGGTCACCCACGCCATGGATCCCCGCCGGGGGCCGGTGGTGGCCACGGGCCGGGACACGGACGTGGCCATCATGGGCCGCGGGTTCTTCGTGGTCCAGACCGACGCCGGCGAGCGCTACACGCGCGCCGGCTCCTTCGTCCTGGATTCCCAGCGCCGCCTGACCACCCCCGAGGGCAACGTGGTCCTGGGCGCCGCCGGCCCCGTCAACCTGGACGGGCGGAACTTCGCCATCGGCCACGACGGCACGGTGACCGTGGACGGCCAGGTCCGGGGCCGCCTGCGCCTGGTGGACTTCGCGGACGCCACGCGGCTGGAGCACGAGGGCGCCAACCGCCTGAAGGCGCCCGAGGGCCTCGAACCGCAGGACGTGCCCGTGCCCGAGGTGGTCGTGGCCCAGGGCCATCGCGAGGGCAGCAACGTGGATCCCGTCGACGTGCTGGTGGACATGATCGCCGCCCAGCGCGCCTTCGAGATGCACACCAAGGTCATGACCACCGAGGACGAGCTGCTGAACAAGTCCGTCAACACGCTGGGCCGCGCCGCCGCGTCCTAGGAAAGGTGAACGACGATGATCCGTGCCATGGGAACCGCCGCGTCGGGCATGAAGGCCCAGCAGCTGAACATCGACACCATCGCCAACAACCTCGCCAACGTGAACACGACGGGCTACAAGAAGAGCCACGCCGAGTTCCAGGACCTGCTCTACGAGAAGGTCATGCCCGGGGGCCAGGTCGACGCCCAGGGCCGGGCCGTGCCGTCGCGCGTGGAGATCGGCCACGGCGTGAAGCTGGTCGCGACCAACAAGAACTTCGGCCAGGGCACCGTCGTCAGCACCAGCAACCCGCTGGACCTGATGATCGAGGGCGACGGCTTCTTCCAGCTGCGCATGCCCGACGGGACCATCAAGTACACCCGCGACGGCTCGTTCAAGCTCGACGCCGAACGCAACGTGGTCACCAGCCAGGGCTACCGCCTGGAGCCCGCGATGGTGGTGCCCGAGGACGCGGTCGACCTGTCGGTCTCGCGCGACGGCCTGGTGAGCGTGAGGATCCAGGGCGACGACGCGAACCTCCAGGAGATCGGCCAGCTGGAGCTGGCCCGCTTCCCCAACGCCGCCGGCCTGGAGACCCGCGGCGGCAACATCTTCGCCGAGAGCCCGGCCTCCGGCGCGCCGCTGCTGGCCAACCCCGGGCTGGACGGCGTCGGCGAGACGGCGTCGGGCTTCCTGGAGATGAGCAACGTGGAGACCGTGGACGAACTGGTGAGCATGATCTCCGCCCAGCGCGCCTACGAACTGAACAGCAAGACCATCACCATGGCCGACGAGATGCTCCGCATCGTCAACGGCCTCAAGAGGTAGCCCGATGCGCGGCCTGCGCCCGGTCCTCTGCTGCGCGGCATCCGTCCTGCTGGCCGCACCGGCGGTCGGGTGGGACCTGGTCCTGCCCGACACCGTGTTCGTGGCAGGGACGGTGGCGACCGTCGCCGACCTGGCGGCCGGACCGGTGCCGGCGGCCGCGGCGACGGTCGTGGTCCAGGCGGGCGGGGTCCCGGGCACCAGCCTGACCGTGTCCCGGCGGGGCGTCCTGCGCCACCTGG
>JACZKN010000133.1 GCA_014859985.1 Candidatus Krumholzibacteriia bacterium
GTGCTGGCCTACAGCGGCGCCCAGGGCGGCGC
Organism: Candidatus Krumholzibacteriia bacterium; assembly: GCA_014859985.1. GTDB lineage: Bacteria > Krumholzibacteriota > Krumholzibacteriia > LZORAL124-64-63 > LZORAL124-64-63 > JACZKN01. The sequence goes on from JACZKN010000133.1 coordinate 33, forward strand.
CCAGGCGCAGGAAGGTGCGCCGCGAGGCGTAGTTGCGGCGCCAGTGGCGGCCCGTGCCCACGAACAGGGGAGCCATGGCGCCCGGGCGGCGGCGTGAGCGGGGCCCGACCAGCAGCGCGGCGACGATGAACAGGCCGATGACGATCCACACGATGCGCTGCCTTCCCTTCGTCGTCCGCTCAGGCGGCCATCAGTTCGTCGACCACGTGGCGGGCCAGGGCCATGGACGCAGTCAGGCCGGGCGAGTCGATGCCCACCAGGTTGACCAGCCCGGCCAGTTCGCCCTCGCCGCGGTCGGCCACGAAGTCGCGGAAACCGTGGGCCGCAAGTTTCGGCCGCATGCCGCTCATGTCCGGGGTCAGGTCGTCCCGCTCGAGCCAGGGCAGGAAGCGCACGGCGTCCTGATGGAAGGCGTCGGCCCGCGCCGCGTCGACGGCCCAGGCGATCAAGGCCGGATCGCTGCCGGGCGGCAGCGGCGCCGCGAAATCCGGGCCCAGGCGCAGGCCCTCGCCCAGGTCCAGGCAGAGGTGGGCGCCCAGGGTCGAGCCGTCGGTCGGCGGCAGCGGGTAGACCAGGCGCCCGACCCGGCCCCGGTGGCGCGGCGCGATGCGGAAATAGCTGCCGCGCACCAGCACCTGCCGCCAGCCGCGGGCCTCGACGTCGATCCCCGCCAGGGCGGCCACCTGGTCGGCGTACAGCCCCGCCGCGTTGACCACGGCGCCGCTGGTGTGGGACCAGCCCTCGCGCCGGCTGTCGGCGGCGACGGTCACCCGCCAGGCCACCCCGTCCCTCGCCAGAGCGGTGACCCTGGCGCCGCAAAGGACCTGGGCCCCGTGCGCGGCCGCCCGCCGGGCCAGGCCCCGGGCCAGGCCCTCGGCGTCGCAGACGGCGGTGCGGGGAGAGATCAGGGCGGCCGCGGCGCGCACGCCGGGCTCCAGGCGGCTCACCTCCTGCGGCTCCAGCAGCTGGAGGTCCTCCACGCCGTTGGCCAGCCCCAGGGCGTGCAGCTGCTGCAGGGCGGGGATCTCGTCAGCCTCGACCGCCACGATCAGCTTGCCGCATTCCCGCCAGCCGAGGCCGGCCTCGGCGCTGAAGGCCTTCAGCAGGTGTCGGCCCTCCACGCAGAAGCGCGCCTTCAGGGACCCGGTGGGGTAGTACATGCCGCCGTGGGCCACCTCGCTGTTGCGGGAGGTGGTGCCGCGGCCGACCGCCTGCTCCTGCTCCAGCAGCACCACGGAGCGGCCGGCACGGGCCGCCGCGTCGGCGACGGCGCAGCCGACGATGCCCCCGCCGACGATGGTGACCGCGACGTCGGGCATGGTCACCGCCGCCGCTTGAGCCACGTGCCGTAGTCGGTCCATTCGTAGTCGCGGGCCACGATGAACTCCAATAGCGGCAGCAGGTTGTCGGCTGACGTGTAACCGGCCAGGTGGGTCAGGCGGCGACCGCCGGGTTCCAGGAACCACAGGGTCGGCGGTCCCTCCACGGCGAACTTGCGGGCCATGGCCGGCAGCTTGTCCGTGTCCACCATGGCCATGGCGAAGTGCTCGTTCAGGTAGCGGACGACCCGGCGGTCGGCGTAGGTCTCCCGCTGCATCTTCTTGCACCAGCCGGACCAGGGAGCCGTGAAGTGGATCAGCAGGGGCTTCTGCTCGGCAAGGGAGCGGGCCTCGGCTTCACGGTGGGATTCCCAGCGGACGTGGCGCGATTCGGCCGCCGTCGCCGGCACCTGGGCGCTTGCGGACGGCGCCCGGGACGGCATCAGGTCCGCCGCCAGGACCAGGCCGAGGACCGGCAGCAGGTGGCGCAGGCTTGTCATGGCGCGTCCCTTCGGTTGCCCGCCGGCGGCCAGGGCCAGGCCGCGTCCGGCGGTGCGGTGAGGGTGAGCGGCAGGCCGCCCACCGGGTGCGGGAACTCCAGGCTCAGGGCGTGCAGCCCCAGGCGGCGGTCGGCCAGGCGCTCCGGGGCGCCGTACTTCACATCCCCCAGCAGGGGGCAGCCCACCAGGGCCAGCTGGGCCCGGATCTGGTGGCGCCGGCCGGTCACCGGCTCGATCTCCAGCAGGCTCAGGCCGCCGTGCCGCTGCGCCGTCCGGTAGCGCAGCAGGGCTTGCTTCGCCCCCGGAAACGGATCCGTGGCGGCCCGGGTCACTCCCTGGGCATCGCCGGCGGGGGCCAGCCACGAACGCAGTTCGCCCTCCGGCGCGGGTGGCGCCCCCAGCACGACGGCCAGGTAGCGCTTGGTCACGCGCCCCTCCCGGAAGGCCGCGGACAGGCGCCCGGCGGCCTTGCTGGTCCGCGCCAGCAGCACGAGGCCCGAGACGTTGCGGTCCAGGCGGTGCACCAGGCCCACGTAGGCGTTGCCGGGCTTGGCGTACCTGTCCTTCAGGTAGGCGCCGACCGCCGCCACCAGCGTCTCGTCGCCGCTGCGGTCGCCCTGGACGAGCAGGCCCGCCGGCTTGTGCACCGCCAGCAGGTGGTTGTCCTCGTGGATCACGGTCAGGTGCATGGTTCCGTCCGGTCCGGGGCCGTTGGGCACCTCCATGATACGGTCCGCGGCGAAGCGCTGACAAGGACCGGGAGCCCGGGTCACGGGTCACGGCCGCCGCTGGTCTCGCCGGCGCGCCGGCCCGCCAGGAAGAGGGCGGCCGTCACCACCGCCAGGCCCAGCAGCACGCGGAGGTAATCGGCCGATTCGCCGAACACCCACCAGGAGATCAGCACCGCCAGGGGCACCTTCAGGTTGTTGGCCGCCGCCAGGCGCCCCGCCCCCGTGCGGGTCGCCCCGCGGTTCCACAGGTAGAAGCCCGCCGCCGTGGGCACCAGGCCCAGGTACAGCACCGTCAGCAGGGCCGGGCCGTCCCACCCGGCCAGCACGTCGCCCCCGCGCAGACCCACCGCCACGAGGGTCAGCAGCGCGGCCCCCTGGTACATCCAGGCCACCAGCACCGCCTCGTGGCCCCCGGCCCTGCGTTGGAGGCCGGGGAAGGCCACCTGGCCCAGGGCGAAGCACAGGTTCGAACCCTGCACCAGGGCGACGCCGGGCCAGTCTACCCCCTCGGGCAGCCCCTGCACGACGATGAAGCCGGCGCCGGCCACCGCGGCCGCGGCCGCCGCCAGGTGCCGCGGCCGGAAGCGGCGGGCAAACAGGTCCGCCAGCAGGGTCACGTAGATCGGCGTAAAAACGGTCAGCAGCGCCACCAGCCAGGCCGGCAACCGCGCGAAGGCCGAGATGTACAGGACGTACATCAGGCCGAACTGCAGCATGCCCAGCAGAAAGGCGCGCACCGCCACCTTGCGGTGCAGGGAGACGCGGCCCAGCAGGGGGGCGAAGGCCGCCGCCGCCAGCACCAGCCGCCCGGCCGACACGGCGACCGGATCGACCCCGGCCAGTTGGCCCTTGATCAGGCCGAAGGAGAAGGCGAACAGCAGGGATGCCGCGACCAGCCAGGTCATGGTCCCGGCCTACTTCACCAGCTGGATCTTGTGCAGGTCCGCGCCGGCGGGGGTGACCAGGCGCACCACGTAGGTGCCGGCGGCCCCCGGGCGCCCGGCCCCGTCGCGGCCGTCCCAGGCCGCGGCATGGGCGCCGGCCTGGCGGTGGTCGTCCACCAGGGTGCGCACGCGCCGCCCCGCCAGGTCGTGGATCTCCAGGCGGACGGGGCCGGCCGCGGCCTGCTCCCAGCGGATCTCCGTGCGGGGGTTGAAGGGATTGGGCGCGTTGCCGGTGATGCGGGCGGCGGCGGCGGCCGGTTCCGGGACGCCGGCGATGCTGCCGTCGCTCTTGGTGCACAGCACCCAGCCGTCGGGATCCAGCTGCACCAGGACCGCCAGCCCCGGCACCTCGAAGTCGTACCACTGGACCTGCCCGCTGTTCGGCACCCGCACCGTGGTCGATGCGCCCAGGCTGTTGGTGGCGCGGATCTCCAGGGGCATGGTGAACAGGCCGGTGTTGGTCTGGGTCTGCTCGACCCGCACGGTCACCCGCGTGCCGCCGGGCACGGGCCTGCCCGCCCAGGAGACGGTGTATGCCGGGTAGTACTCGCCGTAGACCCACTGCTGGAAGAAGGGCCCCAGGTCCAGGCCCGACACGGCCTCCATCAGCGCCCGGAACTGCTCGGTATCGGCCGCCGCGAACCCGTACTGTTCGCGGTAGGCCAGGACCCCCGCGAAGAAGTCCTCGTCGCCCATCACCCCGCGCAGCATGTGGACCACCCAGGAGCCCTTGTTGTAGCTGAGGTCGAGGCTGAAGATGCGGTTGATGTCGGTGGCGTCCTCCACGTAGACGGTGCCGGGACCGAAGTAGCGGGCGGCGGCCATCTCGTCCCGATAGCCCTGCACGCCCTCGCTCGCCTCGCGCCAGTAGGCCTCGCTCCAGGTGGCGAAGCCCTCGTTCAGCCAGATGTGGTGGAAGTCGGCGCAGGTGATCATGTTGCCGAACCACTGGTGCCCCAGCTCATGGGCCAGGAACCAGGGCTGGTAGTAGCTGTAGGTCATGCTCGAGCAGGTCTGGTGCTCCATGCCCCCGCCCCAGGGGAAGTGGGCGTGGCCGTATTTCTCGTCCACGAACGGGTACTCGCCGAAGGCGGCGGCGAAGGCCGCCAGCTGGTCGACCACCACGGCGTAACCGGCCGCCCCCGTCGCGGCCCAGGCCGGGATCAGGTAGTTGTCCACGGGCATGGTGCCGCCGGCCAGGGTCGGGTAGCTGTGGCTGACCACCGTGTAGGGGTGGATGGCCAGGGAGACCAGGTAGGTGGCGATGGGGTAGCGGGTGGTCCAGTGGTAGGTGGTGCGGCCCGGCGCCGCCGCGGCCTGGGCCTCGAGCAGGCCGTTGCTGGCGACGATCAGCGGGTCGGGCACGGTCACGTGCAGCTTCACCGAGTCGGCCTTGTCGGTGTTGACGTCCTTGCAGGGCCACCAGTGCCGGGCGCCGTAGGGTTCGCTCAGGGTCCAGACCAGGGGCTGGCCGCCGTAGGAGTTCCAGCCGAAGTAGTCGCCGGCCGGATCGCCGGCGTAGTCCACCTCCACCCGGAAGATCTCCCCCGGGGCGTACGGCCGGTCCAGGGTCACGCCCAGCACGTGGTCCCCGTGGGTGAAGGCCGCCGGCTGCCCGCCGGCCCGCACCACGGACACGGCCATGAAGTCCATCAGGTCCAGGTCGATCCGGTCCACCGGGGCGTCGATCGCGCGGGCCTCGACCGCCACGCTGCCCGTCAGCAGCCGCGTGGCGGGCTCCAGGTCCAGGGCCAGGTCGTAGAAGACCACGTCCCAGCCCTCCTGGGCGGCCAGCCGGGCGGGCTCCCCGGCGGCCAGGGCCTTGGCGGCGAAGCGGGCCTTCGTCTCGGCCTCCAGCGCGCGGTTCTGGCGCACCTGCCAGCCGCGGTCAAACGGCAGCGCCCCGTCGGGCAGGGCGACCGGCGCGATTTCCAGGGCGGGCGCGGCGGCCGGAACCAGGATCAGGACGGCGGCCAGGAGACAGCGGC
>JACZKN010000134.1 GCA_014859985.1 Candidatus Krumholzibacteriia bacterium
AACGTTAGGCTACTGGGGAGTGATGCGGATTCTATGATTCGGCGGTTGTTGGCACTTGTTGTTGCGCTTTGCGGCCTATTGGTCGCGGCCGATTCCCCGGCAACAGACCGACCGGTCGCGTTGTACCTTGTTCGCCAGTCGCCTATGGACCCCGCCGCTCCCGCAGCAGCGACGGACATCGCAGAACTCGAACTTGCGGAGGCCCCGGTCCTCACGAGCAAAGACTTTGTGTCCTACGACTGGAATAGACATACGCTGGTCATCACTGGCCACCAGTGGGAATGGGCTAAAGCTGTCCTGACAGGCGGGCGGCCTGGCACAACTGCAGTCAGCACACAGTTCGTAGTCTTGGTTGGCGACGAGCGGATATACGCGGGGTACTTCTGGGGATACCTCTCGTCGTTCCTGCCGCCACCGTCATGTCCGGTCATCAACGTAGGGCAGGTAGTCGAAGAAGATGGGCTCGTCTCGCTACGGATACTCGCAAAGCCGGAAGCGGAAGGTCTTCGTGGCGATTCGCGGATAAAGGCGGCGCTAGCGGAGGCTGGCGTATTGAGTGAATGGTAGCCTAACACCCGCTTCCAGCCGACGAACCCGGTCGTCACGCCCCGTGCGGGGCACGGGTCGCGCCAACCGGCCTCGCGGCTGAAGCCAACGTTAGCTGGATAAAACAATGGAACTGTATCGACCAACTGGGATGCGGGAACTGCAGCTCGTCCTTACGAGCGACTTGGCAGCGTGGCCGCCGCGTTTGCCGGATCAACCGATCTTCTATCCGGTTTTGAACCTCTACTATGCCACGCAGATTGCGCAGAAATGGAATACTAAGTCGGAAGAACGAGCGGGATACGTCACGGCGTTTGTAGTTGAAGACGAGTTCGCGTCACGGTATGACCGCCATGTTGTAGGGGATCGTATTCATGAAGAACTCTGGGTTCCAGCTTCAGAACTTGAAGAGTTCAACCGGCACATTCGCGGCCCAATACGAGTCGTCGGGGCATTTTATGGCTACGGGTTTACAGGATTGGTGCCGAAAGCCGGCTCGCTGAAGGGGCTGGACGCCACACAGCAACTTAGCTCACTTGAGGGCATATTCGATTACAGTTTGCAGGACTTTCATGGCGAGATCACCATGAATCGCGATGCGATTTTCCTCCATTTACCATTTTGGCGAGCAGCTGGTACTCTACCTGGCGATCGGGCTGCAGCACGGCCCGATGTGCTGTCCGCTATCGAAGATGTCTGGAAACAGGGGTTCCCAGATTTGCCGTTACCGTCGTCGGTCGGTCAAGGCGGAGTCGTGCTGGATGACCAATAACGTGGTTGTAGCAGCTAACAGACCGTTGAAGCTGACGGATCGGCCTTGTCACGTCGCTGGCAGAGCCAGCGCCGCGCCAAGACCGCCCGCAGCTTAACGCTGACGTTAGAAAACAAAAGAAGGGCATCAAAGTGCGCCCATCTTGGATCGTAACAAGCATTGCATCGGTTGCCGCAGTTTTGCTTGTCCAAGCCGCGAATGGCGGAATGACGATCCCACTGGAACAGAGGATACGGCGTGCGGTGATTGAGAGCGATTATATTGCTGTCGGCCGGATTGTGAGCACCTACTCGGATTTTCAGCCAAACAGCCAGAAAGTGAGCAGGCTTGTTGTCGACCAGGTGTTGTTTGGCGCTGTAGCCGTTCACGATACGCTTGATGTGAATTGGGCGACAGGCAAGGCTATCAAGATTGGTAACTTGGTATCTACAGTTGCTAATGGGAGCCAATACGTCGAATGGGACGAATTGACTGGTGTACCTGCACTTTGGTTGCTCAAGGTCCATCGGGGCCTTAGGGGTGCCACCAATCCGCTGCTTCTAGATGGTGTTGAGTGGGCTCGTTTCCAAGCCCTTGCGGACTTAGTGGAGGCTGAGCCTGCCGGGGTTGATAGCTCATCGTGGTATAGTTTACAATTCCAGAAGCTTGAAATGGCACCTGAGGCTGCGGCAAAGCGAGCAGCATTTGTCGAGTTTGTTCGCGATTTACCGAAAAGTGTGGAATAGCCTTGGGTTGTTTTCTAACAAGCGCTTGCACCTGACAATCGCGTCTGTCACGGCCCTGGCGGGGCCAGGGCCGCGCCAGCCACGCATGCAGGTGAAGCCAAACGTTAGGCTTTGCTTGGACTGCCGGCGATTCGTATTTATCAGTACGGCGGACCGCCCCACTTGCGCGAAGGGGTAGTATATGAAAACGTACTTGTATCTCCTTGTGGTCATGGCTGGCACGATCTCCTGCACGGCCGATGCTAAGGCCCAGGTCACCGGGCTCCGCCGTGGTGTGTCCGCTCACCTGGCGTACTTCGAAGGCACCGAGACCGTAGGTGGACTCACCGATAGCGATTATGCGGGCGGATTTGGCAGTGCCGAGTATCGTGCGGAGGTGACCACCGACAGTTCGTCGTGCTATGCGATGCAGTCATCGACCGCGACCGTCTCCGGGGACTCGGCAGTGATCTCTGGGCTACTTGCCATTGGCAGTAGCCAAGCTGTTCCTGGGATTGCCTGCCTATTTCACATCTGGGCAAGTGTGACCGTCTCGCTAAACGTCGAATCTTCAGCCGAATGTCGAATTAGCGGGGTCCTTTCCGAAAACGCCCACGTCATCTACCAACTACATAACATGGTCACTTGGGAGTACGCTTCCGTCGAGGTCCCGAGCATTCCAGGCGAGTTCGAACAGGCCATGACCATCGCACAATCGGGTCCGTACGAACTATCTGTCTTTCTCCACGACATCTATTCGACACAAGAAATAGGCAGTCGCGGGACATTCGCGGAAATCAATCTCGTTGCCGTCGTGCCCGTGGGCGTACCGACGGAATCAGTGAGCTGGAGCCGCGTTAAGGCGCTCTGGAAATAGGGACACCTGAGTTAGGTGTAGAGCAATCCTAACGACCGCTTCCAGCCGACGACCCCGGTCGTCACGGCCCGTGCGGGGCACGGGTCGCGCCAACCGGGCTCGCGGCTGAAGCCAACGTTAGGCTACTGGGGAGTGATGCGGATTCTATGATTCGGCGGTTGTTGGCACTTGTTGTTGCGCTTTGCGGCCTATTGGTCGCGGCCGATTCCCCGGCAACAGACCGACCGGTCGCGTTGTACCTTGTTCGCCAGTCG